>JAUNEH010000004.1:0-51138 GCA_030525665.1 Ruminococcus sp. | reverse complement strand
CCGCCTGTGTTACCGCCTGAAGAACCGCCGCCGATTGAAGGACCGGGAAGTGCAGGTGTACCTGTACCTGTCTGACCTATGTTAATATCACCAATATTAGCTGTACCGCCGGGGTTAGCAAGGCTGTTCTTAGACTTCATGGTCTTGTAGTTATTATAAGCAGTTGTAAGTTCAGAGTCAGATACATTATTCATGTATGCCTTCTTAAGAGCCATATATGCGTCGTAGGATGCATACTGATACTCCTTGGAAAGAACTCCCTTAACCTCATTCATAAGGGTTGAAGATGCACCGACAGAAGCAAGCTCGGCAGTACCCTCTTCTACGGGGAATACAGTAATAAGCTTAGCTACATATTTCTGAATAGCTGTTGCATCCTTAACGTTAACCTTTGTGTCGCCGTTTACATCTGCCTGAACAAAAGCGGTTTCGTCAAGCTCAAGAAGCTTTGCGGCGTACTTCTGTACAGTTGTTGCATCCTTGATGTTGATTTTTCCGTCAAGGTCGGCGTCACCATAAAGATATTCTGCCTTAGGAGCAGTTGTCTCTGTTGTGGGAACTGTAACTGTAGTTGTAACTGTTTCATCGGGAGTTGATGTATCAGGCTCTGTGGACTCGCTTGTTGCAGGAGCAGTAGGTCTTTCGGGCATTTCGGGCAGAATTGCCACGCCGTCCTTAACCTCAATCATAACTGCTGTCTTATGCTCTGAGCCGTCTGCGTATTTTGCGTATACTTCAAGAATATACATTCCGTCGCCGCCAACTGCAAATATAAAGTTGGAGTTAGAGGAATAATCCTGCACAACTCTGCCGCTTACTGCAAACTTAAACTCTATGTCCTCAGCACCGTCTGCTGCATAAGCATCAACAAGGAAGTATGCTTCGTCTGTTTCCTCAACGATAACAATAGGAGCAAGCTCATCCTTAGCAGGCTCGGTGGGTGTTGTTTCTGCAGGGTCAGTTGGCTGAGTTGTAGGAACAGAAGGCTCTGTAGGCTTTGTAACTATCTCAGAGGGGTCAGTCTCAGCAGGCTTTGTGGGACCTTCTGAAGGCTCGGTTACTACAGTATTGTCTTCTGTAGGTTTAACCTGTGTAGGCTGTGTTATGGGCTCTGTGGTATCGCCGTCTAAATTAATATAAACGTCAGCCACAAAATCAGAAGCATAGCTTGCAAAGCTAAGGTCTGTAGTCTGTGCACCGCCGGAGCCTGTGTTAAATACAACGCCTGAAAATTCGCTGGCAGGTACAACTACGGAGTAGTTGCCGTCAGAGCCCTTTGTCATTGCTACACCGGGCCAAACAGTACCATCGCCGCCTGCACCCCAGATGTGGGCATGAACGTTAGTAGTAACGGAACCTGTAGGTGCGTACGTAAGCTTCTGTGAACCAAGAATAATTTTGCAATTAGCCACAGGGAATGCACTTGTGTTAAGCTGGCCAACGGCACTCTTAACAACAAAGTAAACGCTTGAATACTCTTCGATAACCTTTGCAGAATATGTACCGTCAGAGTTTCTTGTCATAGGAATCTGCTGATTATTTGCAGCATTTGTTTCGTCAACAGCAACACAGATAACCTCTGTGGGAGCATCTGTCAAAGCAGATATGTCAACTGTAACGTTAACTGTATCGTAAACGATATCTTCGAGTTCGTTCTTCTCGAGCTCCTCGCCTGTATAGTCAACCAAATATGTATAAGAGGGACAAATAAGATTGAATGCAAGGTCAGTACCGTTTAAGATTACGTAATCATCATAAACGTCTACAAGGTAACCCTGAGAGCTGTTTGCATCCATAATATAGTCGGTAGTACCGCCTGAATTAGGATGAGTTGTAGAAGAAGTAGAAGGAATATGAACGGTATAGCAAGTGTTGCCGTTTTCGTTGTCGAAGTTATAGCCATACTTAAAGTCGATATGGCTGTGACCGTTCATCATAATAATCTCGGGATATGCTTCCATAATAGACATAAGACGCTTAACATCAGCGTATGAATCCCTTAAAGCACCGCCGTAGTAAGGTGTAACCTTATTATCACCTGCACCGTAGCCGCGGATAAGAGCATGCTGGTTAACGATAATCTTATGTCCATCGTTCTTGTACTTCTTAAGTAAGCCCTCAAACCAATCAAGCTGAGCAGTAGTAAACTCGCTTGACTCGTTGGGAGAACCTGAAATTTCAAGAACCAAGAAAATATAGTGGTCACCATTAATGGTCTTTTCGTAGTAAGGTGCAGACTGAAGTGCACCTGTGTTTGTGTTAAGACCTGTGTACTTTTTATAAAGGTCAAGATTCTCAGCAGCACTGCCACCCTTCATTTCGTGGTTGCCGTTGGTTTCGTAAATGGGGTTGTTATAGTTGGATTTTGCAATAAGCTCAAGGTACTGAGGATACTCAGTCTTAAGGTTAGAAAGAGCATAACCGTTAACCATATCACCACAAATTGTCATAAAGTCAACGTCTCTGTCTGCAGCTACCTCAAGAGCATTTGCAAAGTGAGTTTTGCTTAAATACCAGTAAGAATTGTCGTGCTGAATATGAATGTCAGACAAAGCCTCAAAGGTATACTGCTTGTCAGCAGACTTAGCCTTAAACTGCTTATCTGCAGGAATGTCAAAAACTGCAGAAGCATTAGCTACAGTTGCAGCAGTACCGCTTTTAACAGCAATAACCTTAGTAGCATCGGCAGGAATTGCAGTATTTTCGGGCATTTCAAAATACTTTTTGCCTGAGCTTACAGTTATCTGAGCAATGCCGCCGTAACCTTCAAGGGCACCTGTATCGTCTGCCCAGTAAAGGATGTATGTACCGCTTGTGCCGGAAAGGCTTAAACGGCCTTCTGCATAGCCCGCATTTTTGTATGCGAATTCGTAGTTAAGGTCAAGGCCTGCAGCACTTGCACCAACAAAACCTACAATGCACATAGAAAAAAGCATTGCCATAACCAAAGCTACGGAAAGTAAAGCCTTGGCTAATTTCTTTGTTTTCATTAAAAATCCTCCTTTTCGTGTCCTTAAGACACCTATAATCGTACATTATAATTATAACAAAGCCCTGCTTTCAAATCAATTAACATAATTGATAGAATAGCAGGGCTTTAACTGTGCATTATTTCTATTAATTTATTTTTTGGTTTGCAAAAACTCGAAATTTGTCAACGTTTTTTCTTGCGGTATAAAACAGAAATTATTCCTGTCAAAGCAAATAGGATAACGCCTGCAATGGTCACAAAAAACCCCGAGTACACACCCACAGGGGTAAACCTGAGCTCGATTTCGTGTTCTCCCTCTGAAAGCTCAAAAGCACAGAAGGTTTTTGCAACAGACTTAATCTCTGTCTCTTTGCCGTCTACATAAGCCTTCCAGCCTTCATCGTAAAGCACCGAGGTATAAAAAAGTCCGTCCTCTTTTGCGTTAATGGTACCTTTAAGTCCGCAGGCGGTTTTATCTGAAAGCTGTAGGGTGCTTTGGCTGAGCTTATCAAGCCCTTCTTCAAAAACCTCTTCGTCAAGGTAAAATAAATAATATCCCAGCCTGCCGTTATTGCTTTCGATTACAGGAAGATTTACGCTTACGGTATCACCTTTTCGGCAGGTACCGAGAGCTGTGATATGAATATCATTATCCAAATCCCACACAGTTCTGCCACCGCAATTAATCGCAAACTTTTCTTTTGAAGAGTTGCGGAATACTCCGTAATAACTGCCGTCTTCGGGAGCTACGTACTGAACCGTAAGCACCTCGTCTTCGGTTGCGGTCCTTTGATATGTATAATAGTTGCCTAAGCTTTCGTAATGCTTCATCGCACTTAAATCCGCACCGCTTATTTTGCTTGCTTCTACAGATACAAGCACATCTTTATCGATACCTGTTGCAAGGCTAAAAAACTCATTCTGCGTATCCTGCGGCAAACGAGAGCTTTCATAAAGCTCATAATCAAGAAGTGAAGTCTTTGTCATAAAGCCTACAGGCAGAAAAGCTTTATTTTCGTAAAGTTTGCTGCCCTCTTTCTCTGACACAAGACTCATGTATCTGCTGTCTATAACCTCCTCGCAAATGTGCACAGGCACGTCCTCGGGGTCCACAGTACCGTCAGCTCTGGCTATAAGATACTTTATATTGAGAAAAAGATTTGTAACAGGAGTTGACTCGACGTAAAGATACATATTATTCTTTTTGGACGCTTCTAAACCGAATTCGCTTAAAAAATCGGCATAGTCTTCCCTGCACATTGAATTAAAGGCGGATATACCAAACACCGAGTAAAGAGCTCCGTCGTTATAGCTGTAAGGGCGTACAAATTCTGTACGGTAAAGCTCAGATTCGCCGCTGTTATTTTCTGCGATTGATATAAGCTTATTTACCGAAGTCACCTGATTAGGGTAATCCTCGCCGGTGTAGTAACCGACAAATCTTGTGGAATATAAAGCGGATACACTCATATCGCATATTACAAGAAGACAGAGCGAAACCGACAATATCCTGTGCTTAAGCTTTCCTTTTTTGTAAAGGAAAAGCAAAAACATAATAATGATAATAACCGCCGCAGTAATAATAACAGAAATCGTTTTTTGAACAAACACTGCCGCAACCAAATAAACCGACAGAATAACCGATGACACAAGAAACGCCTTTTTGCCAAAGGTATCCATAAACGAAAAGGCTCGGTAAGCCATTGCCACAAGCACAAAGGAAAACAAGAAGCTAAAGCGGTAGTACACCATAGCAACATCATTAAACCCATGCCATATAAAGCTAAGCTGATTAATAACAAAGCTAAGAATAAAAATCACCAAAAACGATAAAGACACTATCTTTTCTTTAAGCTTTATTTTATCTGACACAAAATAAAATACACAAAGCACTACGGCTAAGGTACTGCAAAAAATATTAGGCTCGCCCTTGTCCATTGAAATGGGGCGTGTATATGAAAGCAGATTTGTAACCGTGCGGACAATTGCTAACATAGTATTACCAAAGCTTGCATCTGTATATCCGTAGGCACCGGTTATGCTGTATTCAAGAGGGAACCCCGAAACATCCGACATAGAATCCGACTTGCTAAGAGCAAAATATGCAGGTACAGTCATAAAAGCAGTTAGCATAAAGGCAATCAGCGTAAAGCCTGCCATTTTGCCTGCGTTTTTCATGCTGTGACAAAAACCTTTGAAATTAACAGCAGTATAACAAATGCTAAACAGCAACACAAAAATGCAAACCACAAAGCCTATGTAAAAATTACAGATTATACAAAAAGCCAGAGAAATTATATAGAGACTATATTTTCCGTCTTTTAATACACTTATAACTCCAGCCGCAACCAAGGGCAAAAGTGCAACGCTGTCAAGCCACATAACGTTCCAGTAATATCCCATTATAAAGCCGCAAAGTGCATACATAAGCGAAAAATACACAAGGCTAAAATCGTTGCGTCTGAAGGCTTTTCTGAGAAAAACCGCCATAAATCCGCCTGCACAGCCTATTCGGATTACAATGGTAAAGGCAAGGTAGCTTTCAAGCCACACGTGCCCCTCGGGCAAAAACACCGTCAGCAAATTAAGAGGACTTGCCAGATAATTTGCAATCACACCTAAAAAGTTTGTCCCGCCGCCTACGTTCCACGAATAAAGGGGCAGTTGTCCTTCCTTAAGCATACATTGAAGCTCTCTTAAAAAAGGATAATACTGATGCCACGCATCGCTTACCATAACAATATTTCTGCCGAAAGGCTCTACCTTGTTAATAACAAAGCAGACAGCAACTATAAACGCAGGCAGTAAAAAGGCGGCTATAACAAAAATATTATAGCTAAGCTTCTGTTTTATTCCGTTTTTACCATAGTGGCTTTTCAGATTTTTTACCATATACGGACTCCCGTTATACAAAAGCCCTTCCAAAGGGAAGGGCTTACGCTTTATTTTATAGAGAAAAATTCTTCGGCATTCTGAGTAGTAATATCAATAAGCTTTTGAGTTTCCATGCCCTTGATTTCTGCAATTTTTTCTGCAGTAAAAGCGATTTTTTCGCTACTGTTTCGCTTACCGCGAAATGGCACAGGCGAAAGGTAGGGACAGTCGGTTTCAAGAAGCAGCCTGTCAAGCGGCACCGCCTCGCAAACCTCTACGGGAACTCTGGCGTTTTTAAAGGTAACAACGCCGCCAAGGCTTATAACTGCACCAAGCTTTAAGACCTCTTTAAGCATTTCTTTGCTACCGCTGTAGCAATGCAATAGCACCTTTTTGGGGGTATATTTCTTTAATATACGCATTGTGTCGGCGTGAGCCTCTCGGTCGTGAATAACCACAGGTGCGTCAAGCTCTAAGCTAAGTTTTAGCTGTTCTTCAAATACTTTTAGCTGAGGCTCTTTGGGAATGTCCCAGTAATAGTCAAGACCAATTTCGCCTATTGCCACAGCCTTTTTATTGTTTTTATAAAGGCTTGCAAGCTCATCGAGATAATTCTCAGTAAGTCCTTCAAGATTTTCGGGGTGAACGCCCACCGCCGCATACATAAAGGGGTACTTTTCAGAAAACTCTATCGCCTTTTTGGCGGTAGCTAAATCAACAGAAGCATTTACAACAGCCTTTACTCCCATTTCAGGTAAGGATGCTAAAAGCTCGTCTCTGTCCTCGTCAAACTTTTCGTCGTCGTAATGTGCGTGAACGTCAAAAATATTATTGTAACTCATCAGCTGATTTTAGAGCCTGCAGGCACACCGTCAACAAAGATTACCTTAACGTCTTCACCAGCAGTTGCGGCTAAAATCATACCTGCACTTTCAATTCCGCAAAGGGTAGCAGGCTTAAGATTTGAAACAAGGATAATAGACTTACCTTGGAGCTCGTCAGGGGTATAATACTTGGCAATACCCGAGGCAACGGTTCTTTCCTTAACTCCGTCAAAAACAGTAAGCTTCAAAAGCTTTTTAGCCTTTTTAACAGGTTCGCAGGCGGTAATTTTAGCAACTCTAAGGTCTACCTTGCAGAAATCCTCTATACCGATAGGAGCCAAACCCTCGGGGATGTCGATTTTCTTTTCTTCCTCTGCCTTAGGCTCGTTGTTGCAGATAAACTTGTTAAGCTCCTCGATTTCCTTTTCGACGTCAATTCTGGGGAACAGAACCTCGCCTCGCTTAACAGTAACATTGGCTGTAAGCACACCCCATTTACCCATATTCTCATAGGTTGCAGCAGAAGCGTCCATACCAATCTGCTCCCAGATTTTGGGCATTGTTGAGGGCATAAAGCAAGAAAGAGGAGTGCTGACAATACGGATAGCCTCAAGAAGATTGTAAAGAACCCTTGCAAGTCTGGGCTTGGCATTTTCGTCCTTCGCAAGCACCCAAGGCATTGTCTCGTCGATATATTTATTAGCTCGGTTTACAACCTTGAAAATCTCAGCAAGGGCATTGTTAAGCTGAGTTTCGTCGATATACTTATCAACCTCTGTCTTAAGTGCAAGTGCAGTTTCAATAAGAGAATCGTCGAACTCACCCTCTGACTGAACCTCAGGGAGTGTACCGCCAAAATATTTTTCGACCATTGCAACAGTACGTGAAACAAGGTTGCCAAGACCATTGGCAAGGTCTGTATTAATTCGGTTAATCATAATCTCGTTGGAGAATGAGCTGTCGGCACCCAAAGCCATTTCGCGTAAAATATGATAACGAATAGCATCGGCACCGTATCTTTCGCCTAAAACAAAGGGGTCTACAACATTGCCTAAGGATTTGCTCATCTTCTGGCCGTTAAAGGTAATCCAACCATGAACGGCAAGATGCTTGGGCAAGGGCAAATCAAGTGCCATAAGCATTGCAGGCCAGATAATTGCGTGGAAACGCATAATATCCTTTGCTACCATATGAGTGTCGGCGGGCCAGTATTTGCCATAATCGTTAAAAGCTGAATTTTCGTAACCCAATGCAGAAATATAGTTTGAAAGTGCGTCTATCCAAACGTATACTACGTGCTTTTCATCAAAGCTTACGGGAATACCCCATGTAAAGCTTGTACGTGAAACGCACAAATCCTCAAGACCGGGCTTAATAAAGTTGTTTACAAGCTCCACAGCTCTTGTCTTGGGTCTTAAATAATCGGTTTCGGTAAGAAGCTTTTCAATTCTGTCTGCAAAGGGAGACATTTTCAGGAAGTAGGCTTCTTCCTTAGCCTCTATAACATCTCTTCCGCACTCGGGACATTTACCGTCAACAAGCTGACTGTCTGTCCAGAAGCTTTCGCAGGGTGTGCAATACTTACCCTTGTACTCGCCCTTGTAAATATAGCCTTTATCGTAAAGAGCCTTGAAAATCTTCTGTACTGTTTCAATATGATAATCGTCGGTTGTGCGGATGTAACGGTCGTAATCTACATTCATATACTTCCACAAAGCCTTGAATTTATCAACGATTTCGTCAACGTATTCTTTAGGTGTAACGCCTTTTTCGGCGGCTTTCTGCTCAATTTTGAGACCGTGCTCATCTGTACCTGTTAAAAACATTACATCCTTGCCCTGCATCCTCTTGTACCTTGCAATTGAGTCACAAGCTACTGTAGTATAACAATGACCGATATGAGGATTACCCGATGGGTAGTAAATGGGGGTTGTAATGTAAAACTTATTATCGCACATTTAAATCACTCCTGTGTAAATATACTATTCTAAATTAATATTTTATCACGATTAAACTCAAAAAGCAACCATAAGAAAAAGGGGATTTCCTATTAAAGAAATCCCCTTTATAATTATTCTTATCATGCCATATAAGCGTCGGCTGCCTCATTGTAGGCATAAAGCGCTTTGACTACATTCTTAAGCTCTGTATCGGTTCCCTGCATTACAAGATAACCATAGCTGAAGGCATTGTAATTAAGTGTAAATCCGCCTACGGTAACCACAACCTCATTATTAAGATTATTTGCAAGAATATCTGAAACCTTTACTTCATAGTAACTGCCCTTCTTCTTTGCAGCTACTTGTACACCATTCACTTTAAATTCAGGTATATTTGCTTCATCTTCAATACAGAAATAATGCTTGATTGCTGTTTCACTTTCAAGTGAAAGTCGTGAGCCATAGTAAGAAACCCCCGCCTCTTTGCCTGTAAATAAAGGTTCAAACTTGCTGAAATCAACATCAGCAAGGGCTTTTTCTGTCTCGTCTAATGCCTCGTTGGCAAGCCTTATAGTGTTGTAGTCGAAATACTCCTGAGCACAGGCGCCATAGTTAAGCATTGCTTTTACAAGAGCCTCTGCCTTGGTATACTCGTTTTCTTCACCTTTCGCCTTTGCCTTCTCTGCTTCGGCTATTATATAATCTGCGTATTTTTTTACTGAATACTCAAACCAGTCGCTTTTAAAGCTTGAGGAAACAATCCTTGCCTTAACGTCAGACGCTATTTCCTTTGCGGCAACCTCGCAGGTAAACACATAATATCCGTCTATCTTTTCTGCATCCTTCACCAAACAGGACTTTTGTTTGCCGTTCGGAAGCGTAAACACAACTTTTGCCTTTGTATCCTGTGATACCTCGTCAGAAATCACCATATGGAAATGCAGTGCAATATTTCCGCCAAGAGATAAAGAAGCTCCCGCGAAATCGTTTTCTGCCAGAACTTTTTTCACAACAACTGTAATATCAACATCGCCTGTTATTGCTTCAATGGTGAAAACTCCGTTGGCATCAACGTTAAGCACAGTTTCTCCAGCCATTACCTTTTCTATTTCATAACCATTCTCGGGGGCAACTGTAAAGGTATAGTCGTCACCGTATTTTACTGTATCAGAACCATTGAATGTAAAGTTACCCTCATTCACGCTTACAGCATATTCATTTATGCTTTCGCTGTAGGTTGCTGTTACCGTTATATCTTTCGTTACGTTTGAAAAGTCAGTATCCCAACCTGTGAATGTGTAGCTAAACTGTGCATCTGCTTCTCTTGTGGGGGCTGTTGGGGCTGTGGCAGCTGAGCCATAAGGAATGCTTTGAATACTTAAAATCTCTCCGTCATAATCGAGGAAGGTAACCTCAAACTCGTTGATTTTCTTCTCGTATGTTGCAGTAACCGTTGTGTCAGCTGTAATCACAACGAATGGTGTATCCCAGCCAGTAAACACATAAGAATACACAGCTGTGCCCTCTCTCACAGGGTCAGCAGGCGGAGTAGCCGCACCGCCTTCAGTAACGATTTGCTCATCAAGAACTGTTCCGTCATAATCTACGAAGGTTACAGTATAATCGTTTAGAACAGGAATATCAGGTACGCCGGGGTCTGCACCAACAGGCACATGATTAATAATGAGTCTTTTTTCTTCTGTATCAAAAATAAAGGTATATGTACCGCCTGTTGCCGACAAAGTAGCATCGCCTGCACTTTGGTGCATAGACCAGCTTATGCCCTCTGTTGAATCAACTATAGTTCCGTCGTTGCCATACCATTTAGAGCCGCCTTTATCGTGAATTTTAAAGCCATACTCACCTTCATCAAGCTCCAGCGTAGCTGTTACATAGTTGGTATTCTCGTCAGCGGTCATCTCTGTATCGGAGGTCCAGTCGTTAAAGTCACCTCTTAAGAAAATTTGAGAACCTTCTTCTGCCACCACCGTTGTTTCCGCAACCGTTGTCTCAACCTCAGCAGGTGTGGTTTCTTCTTCAAAAGGAGTATAAAGAACGGTAAGCTTTTTAGTGCTTCTTGCCAGAGTAAAGGTATAGGTGCCGCCCGAGGCTACAAGAGTACACTTGTCCGCACCCGCCGTCATAGTCCAGCCATTATCGCCTGTGGTATCTTCAATGGTACCTGTATTACCATACCAAACATCAGTATCAGTTTTGTGAAGCTTAAAACCATAGGTGCCTGCTTCGATATCAAAGGTTGCAGTTAAAATATCGCCATCATCTGTAAAGAACAGAGGATTGCTGTCTTGCCAACCATTAAACTCACCTTTAACATAATAGGGAGATGCCTCGGATTCTTCTGTAACGATTGTCGTAGCAGGTATTGTTACCGTAGTAGCCGGAGCTGTAGTGGTAGCTTCTGTTGGTGTAGTAGTTGCCGATATATCCGCTGTTACAGTCAGCTTATTTGTAGAAAGATTAAAGCTAAAGGTATAGGTGCCGCCTGATGCAACAAATGTACAATTATCAGAAATGGTGGTTCTCATTGTCCAACCGCTTTCATTTGTTGCGTCTTCAATTGTACCTGTATTGCTGTACCATGAGCCAATACCGCGGTTATGAATTTTAAAATCGTAGGTACCCGCACCAATGCTTATGGTAGCTTCAACTGTATTGCTCTCCTCGGTATAAACCATCTGAGCCGAAGAATCCCAATCGTTAAAATCGCCCTTTAGGTAAACTTCCGAATCAAGTGTCTCGCTATGTTCTACCACAAGCTTCTGGGTAACGGTATTAAAATTAAATGTATATTTTCCGCCTGTTGCCTTAAGTGTGCAATTGTCGTCTACCGCAGGATTCATTGTCCAACCGCTTGAGCCTGTAGTGTCTTCGATTGCACCTTTATTGCTGAACCATAAATCGCCACACTTAATCTTAAAGGTATATTCGCCTTCCTCAAGAATAACACTGGTGGTAGCAATATTGGTATCCTTAGCAACCATAACGTTTGCCTCTGTGTTCCAGTCATTGAAGGTACCTGTAAGCCTGAAATCAGTAGTTGAGCCTTTTGTAAGACTACCTGAGGAATCAATATCATATACCACGGCAATACCCGTGTCACCGATATCACCTGAAATATATCCGTTTGAAACAGTAAAAGTGTTACCTGTAATTGCGTCTGTGTATGTACCCGATGCCATACGATGAGCAGGAACACTCATATTGTTATAATACGTGCCGCCTGTATTCACAAGGACAACACCCGATGTACCTCGCTCGATATACGCAACGCCACCCGAGGATGCCATATACTCGCTTTGTCCTGCAAAGCAGTTTTTGAATTTATTAACCGCCTTTACCTCGGGATAAGACCAAGAGGTAATATCCGCATCACCCATCATCGTGGTGTCCATATTCTCGGGTCTTGCAAGGTAAAGTCCGCAAACCTCGTTTCTTGCACCTACAATTGCCCATGTTTTGTTTATATTATGGTCGCTTATAAATCTTGTACCATCATCCTTGAAGTTATCGTGGGATTCTGTCCACTGAACAGTCTTCGAAGGAGCAGCACCATTAGAAATACCCGACTGAGCCGCACGAGAAGCATTGCCGTCAACCACAGCCTGTCTTATGTCGTTTGCACCTGTGTCGGTAACGCTCATATACTGGGTATATGCGTCTGTGCCAAGTCCATTACCGGGTGTACCTAAAAGTTCACCATAATAATAAGGTGTGAATCCTTTGGTTTTTTGTGCGTATTCCGTAGCCGCATTTAAAACATTAGGCCAGAAGTCACTCTTAGTACCTGATGCGTCTGAAGGAGTTTCGATATGCTTAACAGCATCAAAACGGAAGCCGTCGGCACCGGCATCTATACATTCTTTAAGAAAGTTTGTACAGTGCTTCTGGACAGTTGCGTTACTTGTATTAAGGTCAGGAAGACCTGTAAGGCAGTAGTGTGTAGTGTCGTAACGGTTGTCGAAATCGTAGATATTTTTGGAAATATCGTGCCAACAGTTACTGTCGCCTCGAATTTCTGAGGGAACCCAAGGGTGAATTGTATTCTCAGACATATCATTGGCCATATGGTTAAAGATTGTATCAACAATAACTTTTATACCGTATTTTTCGGCTTCTTCACACATAGACTTAAACTCAGCCTTTGTACCAAAAGCATTACGGTAGTTGTCTTCAATATTAAATGCTACCGGCTGATAAACTACCCAACACTGACCCATAAAAGTACTCCAGGATTCGCAGGTGGATTCTTTGATAGGTTGAATAGGAGAAGTCTGAATTGCAGTAAAGCCCTGTGCCGCAATTTTGGGTAAAAGCTCCTTGATATTGTTAAAAGACCAACACCAGCACTGCAAAATCTGACCATCCTGAATATCATCGCAAAGGCCGTAAACACTTGAACCCGTCGAAACAATCTCAGCATTCGCTCCGGTTTCTGATAAATCTGCAGTTGCCCCTGCCGCTGTCAGAATGCCGCTTAAAGCTATAACTAAGGTAAGACTTAAAGATAGTATTCTTCTAAGCATGGTAAAACCTCCTGTAAATTATATAGCCGAATATATACAAGGATATTGTACAGTATTTTTATAAATCTTTCAAGTTTTTTAAACTTTTGGTATATTTTTTATATATAATTTACAAGCCGCACCAACAAATTTTAGTTAAAGAGCATCCTTTATAACACAAATCCATTTGACATTACGATACATATGTATTAAACTAATCTTAATATATTCAATTTATGAGGTGAGTTTATGGCAATTCTCCTTACTGGCGGTATGGGCTTTATCGGCTCGCATACTGCAGTTGAGCTTATAAACGAGGGTTACGAGGTTATTATTGCAGATAACCTTTCAAACAGCAGTCCAAAGGTGCTTGACAGAATCGAGACCATTACGGGCAAAAAGCCTTTGTTTTATCAAATTGACGTAGCAATAAAAGAAGACGTCGAAACGGTTTTTAACGAAAACAATGTAGAAGGTGTTATTCACTTTGCAGGCTATAAAAGCGTGCCCGAATCCACCCGCATTCCCTTAAGCTACTACCGTAACAATATCGACACCGCCCTTACTGTGTTGGAGGTTATGAAGGAAAGAAAGTGCAAAACCTTTGTATTCTCATCCTCTGCAACGGTTTATGGTGACAAGAACATTGCCCCCTTTAACGAAGAAATGCCCACCTCTACATCTACCAACGCTTACGGTAACACAAAGCTGATGATAGAGCAGATTGTACGCGACTTTGCCGCCTCATGGAATGAGCTTTCTGCTATATTACTCAGATATTTCAATCCCATCGGTGCTCACCCCAGCGGACTTATCGGCGAAGCACCAGACGGAATTCCCAACAACCTTATGCCTTATATAACACAGACCGCTGTTGGTGTGCGTGAGTTCTTAGGTGTGTTCGGCACAGATTACGACACACCCGACGGCACAGGTGTACGCGACTTTATCCATGTTGTTGACCTTGCAAAAGGTCACGTTGCCGCTGTAAATTATGCACTTAACTCTCAGGGCGTGGAGGCAATTAACCTTGGCACAGGCAAGGGTAACAGCGTGCTTGAGGTTGTGCACACTTTTGAAGAAGCAAACTCCCTTAAAATTCCCGTTAAGCTTTTAGACCGTCGCCCGGGCGACATTGCCACAAGCTTTGCTTTGGCAGATAAAGCAAAAGAAATACTGGGTTGGGAAGCTAAGCTTACACTTTTTGATATGTGTAAAGACTCTTGGAACTGGCAAAAGAATAACCCCAAAGGATATGACGATTAATGATAAAAATTGCTGTTGATTTATTAGGTGCAGACAGAAGCGAGCTTGAGCTTTTAGGCGGTGTTATTGACGCTTTAAAAGAAAACAGCGACCTTTTTGTTTACATCTTAGGCACAAAGGAAATTTTAGAAAAAGAGCTTGATGCAAATGGAGTAAACCCCTCTCGTTTTGAGGTCATCAATGCTACCGATGTAATTACAAATCACGACAACCCCATGGAGGTTATCCGCACAAAACAGAACTCCTCCATGATAAAGGGAGCCGCACTTTGCAGAGACAGAGACGACGTAGGCGCCTTTGTTTCCTGCGGTGCAACAGGCTCGCTTATGGTTTCGTCAATGATGATAATTAAACCTATCTCCCCTACCATAAGCCCTGTGCTTGTGTGTGAGCTTTTAAAGCGTTCAGGCGAATACATCTGCCTTTCTGATTGCGGTGCAAATTTGGACTGCCCTGCCGACAGAATTGTAAGCTTTGCCAAAATGGGCAGTGCCTATATGAAGGCAAAGGGCGTAGAAAACCCCAAGGTAAGGCTTCTTTCAAACGGTGCCGAGGACAGCAAGGGTACTAATGTTATTAAAGAAGCAAACGCTCTTTTAAAGGAATCTGACCTGAATTTTTTAGGAAATGTCGAGGGCAGTACAGTGCTTGAAAGCGATGCCGACGTAATTGCCGCCGACGGATATTCGGGGAACGTTCTGCTAAAATCCCTTGAATGCGGTGCATCTTCGGTTATTAAGGATATTTACGATTACGCCGAAACCCTCGAGGACAAGGACAAAGAGCACTTCAAAGCTCTTGCAGATAAACTTTACAAACGCTACGACTATAATACTCAGGGCGGAGCTGTGCTTTTGGGCGTTAAAAAGCCTGTAATAAAAGGCCATGGTGCCGCCACTGCTGAAACTATAGAAAGCATTGTAAAAATTGCATATACCTTAGCAAAAAACAACTTAATCGACAAAATCAAAAACGCTTTTTCTATAAATTAAATTATATAATCGCACGCAACGCGTGAAACCGCAATTTTCACTATTCAATATTCAAAAATCATTAGTCATTAAAAAAACCACGGATTTTTCAATCCGTGGTTTTTTATTCTTAGAAGCTTCCGCCGCCTCCGCCATGACTTCTGCCGGAGGAAGATGTGTGTGTACTTGAGCCTGAGCTTTCCTTGGGCTTGGCTCGTTTTGTAACGTTGCGATAAAGGAAAATATCGCGGCTTGATGTAACGTTCATACTGCCGGGCACAAGATAATCCTTAGCGGCCGGCTGACGTCTGACGGACTTCAGCTTTCCCTTCATAACTAAAACAGAAATAAAAGCAATAACAAAACCTGCTACTAGTGAGAAAACTATGCCGAAAAACCAATTGTAACCATCTTTAGGAAGATTTCCTGTATCGTAGGGCTTGTCGGTCATTGCCTGGTTAACAAAAGCCTCAACCTGTGATACGTAAGTTTCAAATGCCTCAGAATAGTAACCGTCTGAAAGATCACTCTCAAACTGATTACCGATATATTCTATGCCTGCATCAGTTAAGGCGGTTATTCCGTAACCCGAGGTAGATATCCACCAGTCTCTGCCCTGCATATCAACAAGCAGAACACAGCCGTCAGCATTACTACCGTAACCGAAGCCGTTGTAATCATAATAATCGTCAGCAACATCTCGGATGTGTTCGCCGCCTAAGCCATAGGTAGTGGCAATAACAATATCAAACTGAAGCTCTACGCTTGCATTATCAAGCTTTGAAAGAATATCTGCTTCCTCTGAGTCAGTAAGAATATCAGCACCGTCAACGAGTCTTGGCTGAAGTCTTTCATCGCCAACAACTTCAGCAGATACCGCAACGAAAGCCGAAGCCGTAATCAAAAGGCAGAACAAAACAGCAATAATCTTTTTCATTTTACTCTACCCCCTTAAAAAATAAGGTACACAAGCCAGCTTAAGGCAAACGCCGCCGCTGTAGCTATACCTGCAATTGTGAAAAGATACTTTTTGAAAAGTCCCTTGTCGCAAGGTAAATCGCCGACAAACTTACCTGTCTGACCGTTCATGGCAAAGGTGTACTTTTTATCCTGATACGTAGTGTTTAAAAGCCACACAGGGTAAAGTGCATACTTAGCCTTACCGTTATTCAAATGGATATGAGTGTTTTCTGGCATAACCGTAGTATAACCCTGTACTGTCGAACGGAAAGCTTCTTCAGTAGAACGCTTGATTCGCTCATTGGCACGAGTTATGCTCTGCTCGGCAGTAACGTCGTACTTGTCAGCAAGGTAGCCTGCCATATAAGCCGTCTGGAAATCCACAGCCTCATTAAAGTTATAAGGCTCGATAGACTCCATTAATGTATCATCCATTTTCTCGCTTCCGTCAACAGGTACACGCTCAAAGGCGATACTGCCGCCTCTTAAAATGGCGTAATACTTAGTTTCGGTGTAGCTATAGTTGCTGTCGCTCCAATGACGAACCCTTGTAGCTCGGTAGCGGATGTTAGCATCTGCACCTGCATCAAAAAGCCACACAGGAACGTAAACGCCCTTAATCTCGTCAATGTGGTTTTGCTCTTTAAAAATCTTGGGCAAAAGACGCTTGCCCTTGATGTGATTGAAGTAGCCGTCCTTGGCGGCTTTTTTGTCAAGCTTAAAGGGAATAATAAAATCAGGCTTAAGCATACCCGAAAGGTTACCTGTCATAACAACGGGGTTTCCGCAGTATGGGCAAGAAGTAGCGGCAGTAGTTTTGTCGCAGACAATTTCGCCTGCACAGGATTTGCACACATAAGTAACAAGGTTTTCGTCCTCACCCTGCCACTCGGCACCTGCGTTTGTTTCCCACTGCATATCGTCCTGAGCATCATTTTTAAGCTCTTGGTCATATTCTTTTAATGCATCCATTTCAAACTCGGTGTCACAGTAAGGGCACTTCATTTTCTGCACCGAGGTGTTGAACTCTATGGCACCGCCACAGCATGGACATTTATAGTCAAGAAGTGTAGACATTTTACCCTCTCCTTCTTTCTTTAGTTCGGCTCTCCCGGTAAAGGAGAGCCGATTGATTTAATTAAATTACTGCTTGTCGTTATCGTCAAAAAGGTCTCCGCACTCGGGGCAGAACTTAGGAGGATTCTTGGGGTCTTCGGGCTCCCAACCGCACTTGTCGCACTTATAAAGAGGTGCACCCTCAGGCTTTTTGGCACCGCATTCGGCACAGAATTTGCCAAGGTTTACTTCTCCGCAAACACAAGTCCAGCCCTTCTGCTCTTCGGGCTTTTTAGCTCCGCACTCGGGGCAGAATTTGCCTGTTGCAACTGCACCGCAGGCACAATTCCAGCCATTTGCGGGCTTGGGTTCGGGCTTTTTGGCACCACACTGAGGACAGAAGTTGCCGTTTACAGTTGCACCGCAAGCACAAGTCCATGAGTTAGCATTTGCCTGCTGAGCCTGAGCTGCCTGTGCCTGAGCCTGCTGGTTCTGCTGGTCCATAGCAAAAAGGTTACCTGCGTTCATACCGCCTGCGTTCATGGCCATATTCATGCCCATAAAGCCCATCATGGCACCGCCCTTGTTACCTGCGGCAGTTTTCATTGCCTCTGCCTGAGCGCCAACCATATGAGCAGCTGCAAGTCCGGGATTACGAAGGCGAGCTTCATGCTGAGCATCTTTAAGCATCTGCTGGTCTTCGTCAGGAAGCACGGGAACGTTCATAGCAACGGAAACAACCTTAAGACCTCTGAGCTCAGCCCACTTTGCTTTAAGAGCCTCGTTAACTGCGGCTTCCATTTCAGGCATATAACCGGGAATTGCATTAGGTCTGATCTCTAAAGCAGAAAGCTTTGCAAAAGAAGGTGCAAGAGCACTTACAAACTCAGTCTTGAGCTGCTGGTCTATCTCGCTTCTTGTAAACTCGTCAGTAACGTTTGCACATACATTTGTATAGAAAAGAAGAGGGTCTTCTATTTTGTAAGAGTAAACACCTGAACAACGTATGCTTACGTCAACGTCCAAATCAATCTTAGAGTCAACAACTCTGAAAGGAATGGGGTTAGGAGTACCGAACTTGTTGTCCATAATCTCCTTTGTGTTGATATAATAAACACGCTGGTCTTTACCTGTGTCGCCACCGTAAGCAAAACGCTTACCGATAGCCTTGAAGGTATCAACAATACCTTTGCCCAGCTTACCCTCGAAGATAGAAGGCTCTGTAGATGAATCGTATGTAAACTCACCGGGCTCTGCGCAAACCTCAACAACCTTACCCTGGTCAACAATCAGCATACACTGACCATCTGCAACGGCAATACCTGAGCCGTTAGAAATAATGTTGTCGCTTGCTTTTGTGTTGGAGGAACGACCTCCAATCTGCTTAGTACCTTTTTTTACTAAAACGTCTCTGTCTAAAGCTTCGCAATAGAAAAATTCTTTCCACTGGTCAGCCATTACGCCGCCAACTGCACCAACGCCTGCTTTAATAAGTCCCATAAATAATATCTCCTTCCGAAATATAATAAAAGTATAATTTGTAAAGTCCCATTTTATTTTACACCTACTGGCTAAAGGTGTCAAATACTATCTTAATTTTAACAATTACTGAGCCTTTCTTTTTCAGCCTTAACCATTTGTGAAATCCACGAGTCTTCAGCTGTCTCTACAGATTCTTCAATCTCAAGAGCTTCTTCGCCAATAACAGACTTATCGGCAAAATTATCAAAGGCTTCCTGTTTGGTACTGAGGATATTAAGCATTCTTTCGTCAATGGTTTCGTCGCTCAGTAACCTGTAAACAAGCACATCCCTTACCTGACCCATTCGGTAAGCACGAGAAATTGCCTGATTTTCAATAGAAGGCTTAATCTGAGGCTCGCAGAAAATAATGACACTTGCACTCTGAATATTCAGACCTGTTCCGCCTGCCTGTACCTGACTTATAAGTACGGCACCTGCGTCTGCCTTACCGAATTCGTCCACAATCTCTTGACGTCTCTGAGGAGAAACTTCACCTGTAATAACCTCCATACATCTGTCGCCTAAAAGCTCTGACGCCTTACGCAAGGTTTCGCGGAAAAACGAGAACACTATAACCTTTCTGCCTTCTTCCTTTGCTTTGTCGCAAAGTTCTAAAAGCCTCTGAGCCTTTGTAGAATCGTTTATGTGAGAAACATTCCAGCTTACCTGACGCATTGCCATAAAGTTTTCGCTTAAAACAGCGTCGCGGTAAGCACTAAGCTCAGTCTTGTTCATTTCGCACCACTGCTCTTTTTCCACAAGCTCGGGAAGCTCTGTAAGCACATCCTCACGTGTTCTTCTTAAGTAAACAGGTGCAAGTTCTGTCCTGAACTGCTCTGCGGTAGAAATATACTTTACCTTCTCAATCTCTGCAGAAATCTCTTTATTCAAAAGACTTACAAGAAAGCACATTTCCTCTACCTTATTTTCCAATGGCGTACCCGACATAAAAAGTACGCTCTCGGTTTTAGAAAGCAAAGAAGCAAGAGCTTTGGTACGCTTTGCCTCGGGATTTTTTACGTAATGAGCTTCGTCAGCCACAAGCATTGCAAACTTAAACTTTTCTGGAAGCTCAAAACGGCTTATTGACTCGTAGGTAGTAACGGCAACGCCGCCGTTTTTACGCCAATGAAGCAGTGCCTGCTCGTCTGAACCATGAACCTTGGTAACCTCAAAATCCGAAAACTTTACGATTTCGCGACACCAGTTAATAAGAACACTTGCAGGGCACACCACCATAAAATGATGCTTGCCTTCGTTTTTTAAAGCACACATTGAAGCAATAGCCTGCATAGTTTTGCCAAGACCCATTTCGTCGCCCAACAGCGAACGCTTCTGGTGGACTATGTACTTAACGCCGAAGGTCTGGTAGCTTCTTAAGGTAGCCTTAAGCCCTTCAAGGTTAAGGTTTTGAGCTTCAATCTCAGCAAGGAGCTCTGATGAAAGCCCTGTGTCGCTTACATTTTCTTTACCCCAAGATTTTCCTACCTGCTCCAAAGCTGTGTAGTAAGCCACCGAGTTTGCGGCAAAATCAGCAAAACAAAAAGCATAGTCGGCATTATTATTTTCTTTAAAAGAATTCATTATATCTATCCTGCCAAAATCACCTGAAAGCCTGTTTTGAAGCGAAACTGCGGCATTACAGGCACTTTGCTTCTTCGCCTTTGACGCAAACAGCCAACTAAGTCCGCTTTTGGCTTTTTTAACAGCCGAAAGTTCTGAATTAACCGCCTGATGATTTTCGCCATAAACTGAGGCACACTCACTACGCAAAGGCTGATTTTTAATCATTACATACAAAGCTTTGACAAGCTCCTCGTCAGCCTTAACCGGAGAGTCTGCATTAATTCGAACCCTCAGGTTTTCCTTAGTGTTTTCTAAGGTTTCTTTTGCAATGTCAAGAATCTTGCGGGCACTTTGCTCGCCCAAGCCCTCGATAGCACAAATCTGAGAAAATCCGAGCTTGCTAATCTGCCACATATTGGTGTAGCCTTTTTCTCTTAAAAGTGCAACCCGTATACCCTGCTTGCCTCTGGCAAGATGCTCGACCTCTATAGCTTCCAATGCGGTTTTCAGCCTGTCATCAAAAAGAGCCTGAGCCTTTATTCTGACAGCCTCACGCTCTATAGACTCGCTGTCAATAATAGCTTTAAAGCCTGCAAGCTGTGCATTAGCCTTGGCGGCAAGCTCCTTGACTAAAGCGGAATCGGGCCTTTCCATATTCGCCATTTTCATCCCTCCGTTTCAGGATAAGATAATTATATAGTAAGTCTATTTTTACGTCAATAAAGTCGTAGAAAACGGAGCACCGGTTAAACCTATTTTTCAACCTTCCGCAGATTATTAAAGATGCTCCGTTCCTACAAAAAGTATAATACCATTTTTTACACTTTAAATATATAACGATTTCAGCAAAATAAATACCTGTAATCTATAAATCCAGTAAAGTAAATGCAGAACACAAAACCCCGCCTGACGGCGGGGCTTTTGTTAAATTAATGTTTTACGTAGGCGAATTGCCCGCCACGGCTAACGGGCGTCAATATATTCGACTGCTTTCAATGCGGCTACAGCACCGTCTGCAGTAGCAGTTGCAATCTGGCGGACTGATTTTGTACGGCAGTCGCCTGCAACAAAAACACCCTCTGTTTTTGTAAGGCAATCTTCATTTGCTTTAATATAACCCTGCTCGTTAAGCTCGGCAAGATTTTTAAAAGCTGTATTTTCCGGAGCTAAACCAATTGCTATAAATACACCATCAGGGTTAAGAGTAGTTTCGGTACCGTCCTCTGCTTTAAGCACAACCGCTTCAAGCTCGTCTTCGCCCTTAAACTCCTTGACAACTGTGGAATAAATAGCCTCTACGTTATCTCTTGCAAGCAAAGCATCAGCCGTAGTTTTCTCACCTGTAAGGTAAGGAAGATTCTGCACAACAGTAACTTTTTTACAGGTTTCGGCAAGAAGTGTAGCCTCAACTAACGCAGAGTTACCTCCGCCGATAACCATTACCTCTTTACCTGCATAAAAAGCACCGTCGCAAACTGCACAGAAGGATATGCCTTTGCCAACCAAGCTTTCTTCGCCCTCTACACCCAAAAGACGGTGCTTGGCACCTGTGGCAATAACTATCGCCTTTGACTCATATTCTGAAAAATCAGTAGTAACCTTGAAAATACCGTCAGCTTTTTCTACGCTCACAGCCTCTTCAAGCTCAATATCTGCACCCTGAGCAAGAGCCTGCTCCATCATTTTGTCGGCAAGCTCAGTACCGCTGATGGACACAGCTGAGGGGAAATTTTCAATTTTAGGAGAATAGGTAATCTGACCGCCGAAGGAGGCTTTCTCTAACACCAATGCAGACTTGCCTGCACGTCTTGCGTAAACCACGGCGGTTAAGCCTGCAGGGCCGCCGCCGATAATAATAATGTCGTACATATTAACCTCTTTATTTAGCACAATTTATTGTAGGGGAGGCGTTCCCGCCTCCCCTACAAGCCGTCCTTAACTCTAAGGAAAGCATAATTTTAAATTATCCTATATTTTTGATTTTATTCTGGATATAGGTTTTAATGGGAACTACGTTCTCATACTTTGTAACCTCATTACCCTTAACCTCAACCAGCGTGGGAGCCTGACGAAGACCTAAGGCTTTAGCCAGCTCCTGATTATCCTCTACAAAGATTTTCTCAAAGCCGATGCCGGCTTTATCAAGGAGTGTTGCCATAGCCTTACAGTTGGGGCAGGTCTGAGTTGCGAAAAGGTAAAGACCGTCTGTAAGC
Organism: Ruminococcus sp.; assembly: GCA_030525665.1. GTDB lineage: Bacteria > Bacillota > Clostridia > Oscillospirales > Acutalibacteraceae > Ruminococcoides. The sequence continues at coordinate 28,451 of JAUNEH010000004.1, read as the reverse complement.
TGAGCAGATGCAAGCTCGGTTACGTTGTCAGCCTCAGCAGCTGCTGCGCCGTTTCTGGTAAGCTTGCTTTTGCCGATGTTATACACAAGTCTGTCCTTGTATTCCTGACTCTTACCGTCGTTCCAGTTAGCAACAGGACGATAGTAACCTGTAATACGGCTGTAAACCTCTGCTTTTTCACCGCAGTGAGGGCAGGTAAACTGCTCGCCCTGAATATAGCCGTGGTTCTTACATACAGAATATGTGGGAGAAAGTGTGTAGTAAGGAAGCTTGTAGTTTTCAGCAATTGTACGAACAAGCTTTGCGGCACTCTGCCAATCGGGGAGCTTCTCGCCTAAGAATGCGTGGAATACTGTACCTGATGTGTAAAGCACCTGAAGCTTATCCTGAACATCAAGTGCAGAGAAGATATCCTCTGTGTAGCCAACAGGTAAGTGTGAGCTGTTGGTATAATAAGGTGTGCCGCTTTCCTCGTTAGCTGTAATAATTTCGGGGTAACGCTTTTTGTCGTGCTTTGCAAGACGGAAAGCTGTAGACTCAGCAGGAGTAGCCTCAAGGTTATAAAGGTCGCCGTACCTTTCCTGATAGTCGGAAAGACGCTCTCTCATATGGTTGAGGACTCTCTCTGTAAAGTCCTGACACTCCTTGTGTGTCATATCTTTTCCTATCCACTTAGCATTCATACCTGCCTCGTTCATACCGACGAGACCGATTGTAGAGAAGTGGTTATTGAATGTGCCGAGGTAATGCTTTGTATAGGGATAGAGGCCCTCGTTCATAAGCTTTGTAATAACGTCACGCTTAATCTTAAGTGAGCGTGCGGAAACGTCCATCATAAAGTCGAGACGCTTCATAAAGTCTGCTTCATTCTCAGCAAGGTAAGCAATTCGGGGGATGTTGATTGTTACAACACCGATTGAGCCTGTGCTTTCGCCTGAGCCGAAGAAACCGCCGGACTTCTTTCTGAGCTCTCTAAGGTCAAGTCTGAGTCTGCAGCACATGGAACGAACATCGTTAGGCTCCATATCGGAGTTGATGTAGTTGGAGAAGTAGGGTGTGCCGTATTTGGAAGCCATCTCGAAAAGAAGACGGTTGTTCTCTGTGTCGGACCAGTCAAAATCTCTTGTGATGGAGTATGTGGGAATGGGATACTGGAAGCCTCTGCCGTTGGCATCACCCTCAATCATAATCTCGATAAACGCCTTGTTTATCATATCCATTTCCTTTTTGCAATCCTTGTACTTAAAGTTCTGAGGCTTGCCGCCAACGATTGCAGGCTGTTCTGCCAAATCGGGCGGAACTACCCAGTCAAGAGTAATGTTACTAAAGGGTGCCTGTGTACCCCAACGGGAAGGAGTATTTACACCGAAGATAAAGGACTCAAGTGCCTTTTTAACCTGGTCGTAGGAAAGGTTATCAACCTTAACAAAGGGAGCAAGGTATGTATCGAAGGAGCTGAACGCCTGAGCACCTGCCCACTCGTTCTGCATAATACCAAGGAAGTTAACCATCTGATTGCAAAGTGTTGCAAGATGGCTTGCAGGAGAAGATGTAACCTTGCCTGTAATACCGCCTAAGCCCTGCTCGATAAGCTGTCTTAAGGACCAGCCTGCACAGTAGCCTGTAAGCATTGAAAGGTCGTGGATGTGAATGTCAGCATTTCTGTGAGCATCGGCAATTTCTTTGTCGTAAATTTCAGAAAGCCAGTAGTTAGCTGTAATTGCACCTGAGTTAGAAAGAATAAGACCGCCAACTGAATATGTAACTGTGGAATTTTCCTTAACACGCCAGTCGTTAATCTTAACATAGTTGTCAACGATTTCCTTGTAGTCAAGAATTGTGGACTTAATCTTTCTTACCTTTGCTCTCTGGCGGCGGTAAACGATGTATGCCTTTGCAACGTCTGCATAGCCTGCCTGAATCAATACATCCTCGACAGAGTCCTGAATATCCTCAACAGCAATTTTGTTGTCAACGATTTTAGGCTCGAAATCAGCTGTAACCTTTAACGCAAGAAAATCTACAACTGAGGGGTGGTATTCTTTATTAATACCTTCAAACGCCTGCTGAATAGCAGATGCGATTTTTTTAAGGTCAAATTCTACGACGGAGTCGTCTCTTTTAATAACCTGATACATAATCAAAAATCCTTTCTGTAAATCTTTACTATTTTTAACGCCGAAGAGATAATACCACAAAAAATTGTGGTTTGTCAAGAGAAAAACCACAATATATTGTGACAATTTTGTTAATGTTTATTGATAAATAAGAATTAAAAACGATTAAAAAACACCGAAAAAAAACCCCAAACCCAGTTGCATACAGGGTTTGGGGGCTTTTTTACCTCTTGTGTCAATTTGTAACCGCACCACAATATATAGTGTTTGGCATGTCTGCCAAACATAGTGAAATCTGACCTTATGGTCAGGTTAAATCCGCCTACGGCGGATGAAATATCGCAAAGCAATATGAAATATTTGCTACGCAAATGTTAAGGGTCGCTTCGCTCCGATTTATAGTAAATACTTCATATGCTATAAAAGCATACTTCATTTGCCTTAGAGCAAATTTCATACACACAAAAGTGTGCACTTCATTACATTCGCTTCGCTAGTATACGTCAATCAACCAAGTTCCTGATTTTTTCAATGTCGCTTTCAATAGCGTACTGCAAATCCTGCAAGGTTGCAAACTTCTTTTCTTCACGGATGTAATCCATAAGCTCAACCTTTACCTGCTTACCGTAAAAATCTCCTGCCTCATCAATAATAAACGCCTCAACGGTAGGCTCGTCTGTGCCGACAGTCGGCTTCATGCCGATATTAAGGGCAGCTTTCAAAGGCGTTGTGCTGTCGCTTATGTAAACATTTGCGGCATAAACGCCGTATTTAGGCAAAAGCTTTGTAGCATCGGTGCCTACGTTTATAGTAGGAATGCCCATTTTTCTGCCCAAGGCGTTGCCGTGAACAACCTCGCCGAAAAGTGCAAAAGGCTTATTCAGCATTTTTGCGGCTGTTTTAATATCGCCTTCATCAAGAAGACGTCTTACCTCAGTAGAGGAGACTGTTACGCCGTCAAGGGTAACCTCATCAATAACGATAACCTCTATACCCTCTTTATCGCAAAGGTACTTAAGAGTAGCAACGTCAGCATTGCCGCCTCTGCCGAATTTATAGTTAAAGCCGCAAAAAACTTTTTTGGCATTTAAATTAGCTTTAAGCACGTCAGAAACAAATACAGATGCCGACATAAGGCATACCTCAGGAAAAGGCACACAATACACAAGCTCAACGCCTAAGCTCTCAAGCTCATGAAGCTTTTCTGCCTGAGTATAAATACGCTTTGAGACGCCCTTGTTAGCGTAATCCGCAAAGGTAAACATTGCAGGAGTCAAACCCTCTTCGCGGCACTTAAGCACTCCCTCAATAACCTTGCGGTGTGCAAGGTGAACGCCGTCAAAACAGCCTAATGCCACAGCAGTAGGCACAGTGGTCGGCACAACTTTGTCAAAATGAATCATTATATACCTCCTTTACACATTTACGATACATTTTCAAAAAAACCTTAATTAAATACTCTTACTCTGCCTTTTCTTCCTTGACAGACTCTTCTGAGCTTTCTTCGGCGATACCAAAAAAAGCGTCAAACTGGTCAGAGTTAATTTTTTCCTCAATATTGATGGTGGTATCCTCAACAGCAACAACGGCTTCCTCAACCTCTGCTACTGCTTCGTTGGTAATTTCCTGAGTATCCACCTCGCCAAAGTACATTTTGTACCAGATAAGGAAAACGTAAATCGTCCATACCTGACGGGATGTATCCTTTCTACCCTCGAAGTGGTCGTCAAGCCACTGGGTAAGAATGTCAATATTGAAGAACTTCTGAGCAGTAGGAGAGGTGAACTCCTTTTTAACAATATTATAGTACTTCTCGTCTTTAAGCCATACACGTGTTGGTACAGGGAAGCCCAGCTTTTCTTTCTGAGCACTATCCTCGGGCATATGACGCATAGCACTCTGTCTGAGAGCATACTTTGTGTTGTGCTTGTTAACTCTGAGCTTTGTGGGAATGGTAGAAGCAACCTTAAACACTTCTTTGTCAAGGAAAGGCACACGAAGCTCCAAAGAATTTGCCATGCTCATTCTGTCAGCCTTTAACAGGATATCACCAACCATCCAGAGATTTATGTCGAGATACTGCATCTTGGTAACATCATCATATTTTCTGGCACGATGATAAAACTTTTTAGTGTACTCCTGAGGGCGTGTAGCAATAGAAGGGTCCTTTAAAAGCTCCTTCTTTTCCTCGTACTCGTACATATATGCGTTGCCGATAAAACGCTCCTCTAAGGGATGAGTAGAACGGATAATGTAATCCCTGCCCTTTATATCGGGCATTTTAAGGGCAATTTTACAAAGAAGCTTGCGGATAGGATAAGGCACCAAGGTCTGATAAAGCTTACTGTGCATAGGGCTTCTGTAAACCTGATAACCGCCGAAAAGCTCGTCGGCACCCTCGCCCGAAAGCACAACCTTAACATATTTGCTTGCAAGCTGAGAAACAAAGTAAAGAGCTATGCAAGAAGGGTCTGCCAAGGGCTGGTCCATAAAATACTGCACCTCGGGCACAGCACCCCAGAACTCTTCGCTTGTAATAATTTTTGTGTAATGGTCAACGCCGATTTTCTCAGAAAGTCTGCTTGCCCAGCTGATTTCGTTATACTTTTCGCCGAAATCAAATCCAACGGTAAAGGTCTTTTGGTCGGCAAAATAGGTTGAAACATAGCTTGAGTCTACACCGCTTGAAAGAAAACACCCAACCTCAACGTCAGCGATTTTGTGAGCGTTAACAGAATTTTCGAAAACCTTGTCAATCTTGTTTACTGCGTCTTCTTCAGACATATTTTCATCAGGATTAAAGGTAGGCTCAAAGTACCTCTCGGTCATAACCTCGCCGTTTTTAAACCAAAGGAAGTGACCGGGCATAAGACAGTAAACGCCCTTAAAGAAGGTTTCGGGAGGAACAGCATACTGGAAAGAAAGGTAGCTGTCTAAAGCTTTCTCGTTAAACTCCTTCTTAAACTTAGGGTGCTTTAATATGCTCTTGATTTCAGAAGCATAAACAAAGTCGCCGTCTATCATCGTGTAATGCATAGGCTTAATACCGAAAAAGTCGCGGGCAATGAATATAGACTTGTCCTTGGTATTATAAATTGCAAAGCCAAACATACCGCGAAGCTTCATGAGCATATCCTCTTTCCACTCTTCAAAAGCGTGGATTAAAACCTCACTGTCGGTTTCTGTATAAAATTCATGTCCTAAATCAATAAGCTCTGCACGTAAATCCCTGTAATTATAAATCTCGCCGTTAAAGGTTAAAACCAAAGTCTTATCCTCGTTATAAATTGGCTGATGACCCTCATCAACGTCAATAATGCTTAAACGACGAAAACCCATATCTATATAATCATCGCTAAAAAAGCCCTCAGAGTCGGGACCGCGATGAGTAATAACCTCTGTCATACTTTTAATGGTTTTGCTTCTGTCCTTAACTTCGCCTGTAAAGCCGCAAATTCCGCACATATTATCAAATCCTTTCAATAAGATTTTTTCAAAGCAGGCTTGCTTTTATACCATATATAGGTAAATAAACTTATTCAGTGTAAATATACCACAATTCACATAAATATGCAACGGAAAATTTGTAAGTTTTGATTTGCAAAAAAATGCAGAGGAAACTAAATCGCTTCCTCTGCAACTTTAAATTATAAATACTCTGCCATATCAAGAACCAAACGCTCGGTCTTTTCCCATCCGAGACAAGGGTCGGTAATAGATTTTCCGTAAACGCAGTCACCGATTTTCTGGGTGCCGTCTTCAAGGTAGCTTTCAATCATCAAACCCTTAACCATTTTTCCTATGTCAACATTATGACGACAGCTGTAAAGCACCTCTTTAGCAATTCTGATTTGCTCTAAATACTGCTTGTTAGAGTTAGAGTGGTTTGTATCTACAATAACTGCAGGATTTTTGAGTCCATGCTTTACATACATTTCATGAGTCAAAATCAAATCCTCGTAGTGATAATTAGGCTGACACTGGCCGTGCTTGTTAACGTAGCCTCTCAGTATTGCGTGGGCCAAGGGGTTGCCCTGACTTTCGGCTTCCCAACCACGATAAATAAAGGTATGCTTGCTCTGTGCGGCAGTAATAGAGTTCATCATAACAGTAAGGTCGCCGCTTGTGGGATTTTTCATACCAACGGGCACCTTTAAGCCGCTTGCTGTCAGGCGGTGCTGCTGATTTTCAACACTTCTTGCACCAACGGCAACGTAAGCAATAATATCGGAAAGGTAACGGTGATTTTCGGGGTAAAGCATTTCATCAGCACAGGTAAAGCCTGTTTCCTTCAGTGCTCTCATATGAAGCTCGCGGATTGCAACAATACCCTTAAAAAGGTCAGGCTTTTCATTTGGGTCGGGCTGATGCAAAAGTCCCTTATAGCCTGCGCCTGTTGTACGAGGCTTACCCGTGTAAATACGAGGGATAATAAGGATTTTGTCCTTTACCTTTTCCTGCAAGCCTCTGAGCCTTCCTATATACTCTAAAACTGCATCCTCACGGTCTGCTGAGCAGGGACCGATTATAAGCAAAAACTTATTACTTTCACCTGTAAAAATCTTTGCTATTTCCTCGTCTCTGTCCGCCTTGATTTTTGCCAAATCCTCGGAAAGAGGAAACTGCTCCTTAACATCCTTAGGAATAGGCAGCTTACGGATAAAATTCATATTCATAATCTATGTACACTCCTTATTTCTTGTCAAACAATGCTCGACGCTCGGTAGATATCTGCATCATTTCCCGCATAGTCTGCTCGTCACCGTTTAACAGTGCAGCCTTAAGCCTGTCAAACTGGTCTTCAAAGCGGTGCATCTGATGTAAAAGTGCCGGCTTATTCATAATAAAAAGCTCGCTCCACATTTTATCGTTAATACGGGCAATTCTGGTTAAATCCCTGAAAGAGTCACCTGTATAGTTTTTAAGGTTTTCATCGTCACAGCAATTCATAAGGGTCACCGCAATGCAGTGAGTCAGCTGAGAAACAAAGCCTATCATCTCGTCGTGCTTTTCAGGAGTAAGAACGCTTACGTTTGCAAAACCTAAAAGTCTGCCGATTTCAAGGCAATCCTCAATGGCTTCGGGGGTATTTTTCTCGGTAGGAGTTACAATGTAGTTTGCACCGCGGAAAATTGCGTCGTCTGCATTTTCTACGCCATACACCTCTTTACCTGCCATAGGGTGGGCGGCGATAAACTCGACGTCATCCCTTAATGCTTTTTGCACCTCATAAACTACCGACCCCTTAACGCCGGTAACGTCGGTAAGTAAAGCTCCGCTTTTAAAATACTGCTGATTATCCTTAATCCACTTTATAAAAACCTGAGGATAGAGACCGAAAATTATGATATCGGCTTTGCCTAAGGCATCCTTGTCCGCAGTTGTAAAGCCTTCGTCGATAATACCATTTTCAAGTGCGTAATCTATAGTCTCCTGACGTCTTGTAATGGCAGAAATTTTAAAGCCTAATTTCTTAAATCCTAAGGCATAACTGCCGCCCATAAGACCTAAACCGACTATAAGTATGTTTTTATTTGTATTAAGCATCATAGCTCTTCACCTCAACTCCAACGCTTTTGATTTTTTCGAAAAAGTCGGGCATACTTTTCCGTACTGCCTCGGCACCCTCGATTTCGCCGCCTGTAAGGCTTGAAAGCACCGTAAGAGCCATTACAACTCTGTGGTCGTTGTGTCCCTGCAGAATTTCGTCGGGTGCGTGAAAATCGTGGGGATAAACCACCACGCTGTCTTCCCTTACCGATGTGGCAATGCCGAACTTTTTAAGCTCCTGAGCCATAGCCTCTGCACGGTCGCACTCCTTAAGCCTAAGCCTTTTTGTACCTGTAAAAACTGAGCCGTGCAAAGCTCCTGCAACGGCAAAAAGCACAGGCCCGAGGTCCGGACAGTCAGAGATATTTATGGTAGGAGTACCCTTTAAAAGTGCAGGAAAATGCTTTTTATATACCCTGTCGCCCTGAAGGCTGTCAGCTAAAAGCCCTTTGACCTCAACGTTACCGCCAAGAGTATTGAGTGCCTCGAAGAAAGCGGCATTTGAGTAGTCACCCTCTACAAAGGTGTCCACTGCTTTGTAGGCTTGATTTCCTTTAATATAAAGTGTTTTTTCGTCCTGCCACTTAACCTCTACACCAAAAACCTTTAATGCCTGAACCGTAAGATTTATGTAAGAAAGGCTTTCCACAGGAGGAATCAACGTAATGGTGCTGTCGCTCTTCAAAAGAGGAAGCACAAACAAAAGCCCTGTTATGAACTGACTGCTGATGTACCCTTAATGCTGAAGTTGTCGCTTTTAAGAGTTCCCTTAAGCTTAAGACTTGCACCATCTAAGCTATAATAAATACCCTGCTTACGGCAGATTTCCTCGTAAACATTTAAAGGGCGTGAAAAAAGATATTCGCTGCCCGTTAGGGTAACTTCGCTCTTTTCCGACATAAGGCAAAGAGGAATAAAAAAACGTAAGGTACTGCCCGATTCCCTACATTTTAAATGAGGATTTTCGGGCAGATTTTTAAGGTCTGCACCTGTTACTTTTACGGTATCTCCGCAAATTTCGCATTTTGCACCTAACGCAGTAAGGCAGTCAAGGGTAGCTTTCATATCCTCGGACTGAGAAATACCCTTAATAACGCTGGTGCCCTTTGCAAGTCCTGCACCGATTAGCATTCTGTGTGCCATGCTTTTTGAGGGCGGAGCCAAAACCGCACCCGATGCAGTAGATTTTTTGATAAGCACTCTCATTTAACTATGCTCCTTTAAAAGTAAATCCATAGCCTCCAAGTAGCCTGAGGTACCCTTGCCTGCAATTGTGGCAATGCAGGCTTTTCTTATATAGCTTACCTGTCTGAAGTCTTCTCGCTTCGATACATCCGAAATATGCACCTCAACAGTAGGAATTCCCACAGCCTTTACAGCATCTAAAAGTGCAACGCTTGTGTGAGTGTAGGCACCGGGATTAATCACAATTCCGTCTGTTTTTGTATAATAAGCTCTGTGTATAAAATCCACAAGGTCACCTTCGTGATTCGACTGCAAAACTTCAACCTCTACGCCTTTTTGCTTTGCATAATTTTGGATTTTTTCTTTTAAATCAAAATAGGTTTCTCTGCCGTAAATTGACGGCTCTCGAACACCTAAAAGGTTAAGGTTAGGACCATTTATAACTAAAAATTTCATTTTAAAAATTCCTCTTTTACTGATTCTGCAACTTTCTCTGCATTTAAAGAGCCGTTCACCCTTATGTCTGCGGTAAAGGTATAGATATCATATCTTTGCTCGAAACGTTTTTTCATTGCCTCCAAGTTCGCGGCTGTGGGTCTGTCGGCTGTGGGAGTTAACAGTGACAAATCCCTGTCAAGGAAGATCACCTTACCGTTTTTCTTTAGATTCTTAACGTTTTCTTTTCTTAAAACTGCACCGCCGCCTGTGGCAATAATTGCGCCTGTTAAGGGTGCAACCTCTTCGGCGATTACCGCACTTTCCAAATCACGGAAATACTCTTCGCCGTTTTTCTCAAAAATCTCGCTGATTTCACAGCCTGCACGCTTTACGATTAAGGCATCGATATCGTAAAGGGGTCTGCCCATTTCTTTTGCAAGAATATTGCCAATTGTGGTTTTGCCCGAGGACGGCATACCGGAAAGCACAATATTTTCTCTTCTTTTAATAATGGTATTAAAAATCTCATCAGCTTTTGATTTTTCAATTTCTTTCGAGAAAAAGTGCTCTGCCGCCTTTATTCCCTGCATAACTAACATATAAAGTCCGCCTTTAGCAGGGATGCCTTTTTCACTTGCTCTCATTACAAGTTCGGTGCGTAAGGGGTTATATACCACGTCGGCAAGTGCCTTTAAGTTAGAAAACATGTCTAAATCAACGGCAACTGTGTGAATATTCGGGTACATTCCGCAGGGAGTGGTGTTTATAAGAAAATCGGCGTCGCTGTGCATAGTTTTTGCTTCTTCATATGAAACAGTACCTTCCTCGCCCATAATACTTGCAACGATAATTTCCTTAGCACCCATGCTTTTTGCTACAGCTTGTGCGGTGTGGCTTGTTCCGCCCGAGCCTAAAATAAGCACCTTTAAATCTTTTAAGGTAGGAATTAAACTTTCTACAAGTGCCTTTAAGCCGTCGAAGTCAGTATTGTAGCCATAAAGCTTACCATCACGATTTACAACCGTATTAACCGCACCTATAGCCTTTGCACTTTCGCTTATCTCGTCAAGCAAAGGCATCACCGTCTGCTTGTAGGGAATGGTAACATTTATTTACTTAAAGTCTCTTTCTTTTAAGAAAGCTTCTACTTTATCCTCGGCAAGCTCAATAAGCTTATAATCATAATCACCAATAAGTGCGTGAATTTCGGGAGAAAAGGAGTGGGCAAGCACCTTACCCAGAAGTCCGTATTCCATTTTTAATCCTCCTTTGCCCAATCGGTGCCGTATCGCTGAGCAAGCATATCGCAGAGCACTAAAGCAGTAGCGGCGTCTGCCACAGCACGAACCCTGTGCACAATCGCAGGGTCGTGTCTGCCCTTTGCCGAAAGGGTTTTGTTCTCAAAATTTTTCATATCAACTGTAGCCTGCTCTTTAAAAATAGTGGGAGTAGGACGTACAGCACACTTAAATCTAAGGATATCGCCGTTTGTAATACCGCCGTTGATACCGCCGCTTAAATCGTCTACAGGGCAGATTTTGCCGTTGTTTACTCTTAAGGATCCGTTAACCTCGCTGCCCTTCATATCGGCAACAGCAAAACCCTCGCCAAACTCAACACCCTTAACGCCGGGAATTGAGAAAAGCATATGCGAAAGCACGCTTTCCATGCTGTCAAACCAAGGCTCGCCAATACCTGCAGGAAGACCTGCCACAGCGGTTTCAAGAATTCCGCCTACACTGTCGCCTTCTTCGCTTGCTTTTAAAATTTCAGCCTGCATTTTTTCGCCGTTTTCTTGTGAAAGCACAGCAAAAGCCTTGGTGTTAAGGGTCTTTATATCTTCATTTACGTTTACAAAGCTTCTGTCAGAAACCGAGCCGCACTTTGCGATGTGGGTGCCGATTTCAATACCCTTATTTTTAAGGGCAAGACGTGCAATTGCACCAGCGGCAACCAAAACTGCAGTAATTCTGCCACTGAAATGTCCGCCGCCGCGAAAGTCTTGAAATCCATGATACTTTACCTCGGCAGTAAAATCTGCGTGCCCCGGACGTGCAGTCGACTGCATCTCAGAATAATCCTTACTTTTTGTGTTTGTGTTTCTAATTAATATTGTTATGGGAGTACCTGTGGTAAAGCCCCCAAAAACCCCGCTTAAAATCTCGAACTCGTCAGCCTCCTGTCTTGGGGTAGAAATTTTACCCACAGGAGCGCGCTGAGCAAGACATTGACGTATGTATTCCTCGTCTATTCTGACGCCCGGTGTAAGTCCTGAGAGCACCGCCACCAAAGCCTCGCCATGGCTTTCGCCTGTAATGCTTATATTTACACTTTGTCCGAAGGATGATTTCATAAGAAAAACTGCTCCATTCTATTCGAAAGCTCGTCTATGCTTTCTTCCTGCATTTTAAATATACCAACTGTGTCGGTAGTAATAACCGTTACTGTATCGGCACCTGCTTTTTTGTCGTGAGAAGCGGCTTCAAGCAAGGCATTTTTTGATGCCTTAAAGTCTGTAGGAAGCTTAAGGCTATTAAGCACCTTTATCACTCTTTCTTTGACATCGCCCTCACAAACCGCAAGCATACCCAACGCCACGCACTCGCCATGGTAAAGGTCTCCTTCGGCAACACTTTCAATCGCGTGGCCTACCGTATGACCAAAGTTTAAAACCTTACGAAGGCCCGATTCCTTTTCGTCTTCTTCGACTACTCGCTTTTTAATAAGCAACGAACCTAATATAATTTCATCAATCATTTCCATAGGATTTTTGCTTTGCTCAATTTTTTCGAAAAGTTCTTTGTCAAAGGTAAGTGCCATTTTCACCGCTTCGGCAAGTCCTGCAGAAATCTGACGCTCCGGCAAGGTTTTTAAGGTTTCGGGGTCAATTAATACCGCCTTAGGCTGATAGAAGGCACCGACTATATTTTTAATGCCACCTAAATTTACTGCCACCTTGCCGCCTATTGATGAATCCACCTGAGAAAGCACTGTTGTGGGAATGTTGTAAAAATCCACGCCACGCATAAAGGATGCCGCCACAAATCCTGCCAAATCTCCGCAAACTCCGCCGCCTACGGCAACTACCGCATCCTTGCGGGTAAAGCCTGCCTCAAGCATTTTCTTAAGAAGCTCCTCAAAAACGGCTATGCTCTTGCTTTCTTCGCCCTCATTGACGGTTACAATAACGCCCTCTTTGCATTGTGAAGCTACCTTTTGGGAGTACTCTTTAGGAACGCCTTGGTCGGTAACAATAAGCACCTTGCGGTTAAGATTAAGAAGTTCGCCTGCTTTTAAAATGTTACCTCTTTCTATATATATATTGTAATCTGTATGCTTTAAATCGACGTTGATAATCATAGTATCACTCACTTTAAATCTGTTTCGTGGGCAAAGGTTCCCACAATTCTAAGCCTGTCACAGCAGCTTGACAGTGCCTTGAGCATTTCCTGTCCCTTCTCACTATGGGCGTTGCCGTCCACCTCTACATAGAAGTAATACTGCCACAAAAGCTTTTTCATAGAACGACTGCGAAGAGTCCTCATGTTAAAGCCGCTGTTACCGATAATAGTAACCGCCTTCGCAAGAGCACCTGCCTCGTTCTTAACGGTAAACACAAGAATCGACTGCATACTGCTGTCGTCAACCTTGCTCTTTTTCTCAACGCGAGAGAACACCGCAAATCGGGTTGTATTATTAGAGTTTTCGTTTATACTCTTTTCAAGCATTTCAAGACCATAAAGAGCTGCCGTGTCTTCGCTTGCTATAGCAGCAACGGTTTTATCGCCCAAATCCGCTACGTACTTAGCGGCAAGGGCCGTATTGTTGGCTTCAACAGTTTTTAAGCCTCTCTTTTTTATGTACTCAGCACACTGCATAAGAGCCTGAGGATGGCTTACTACAGTTTTAATATCGCTTCTTGATGCACCCTCAAGCCCGATTAAATTCTGGGTAATTTCCAAATCGTAAACGCCGTTTATGTAAAGGGTTCCCTTAAACATAAGGTCAATAACCTGCGAAACCTCGCCAGCGTAGCTGTTCTCAATAGGAAGCACACAACAGTCGCATTCACCGTTTACAACTGCGTTGTAGGCACTTTTGAAGTCACCGAACGAGCAAAGGTTGCCACTTGGGAAAATCCGCTTTGCCGCAATAAAGGCAAAAGCACCCTCGACCCCGCTGTAGGCTACTCTTAAACCGTTTTGAATCTGACTTTGGTAACTTTTGGACAAATCCATACAGGTCTGCAAAAAATTCACGTAATAAGCACGCAAAGCCTCGTCTTCGACCCGAGTAGAGTTTCGGCGGATAACCTCTGCCTCTCTTTCGGCATCATATACAGGTAAGCCATGACTTAATTTATACTGACCGACCTGGGCCGACGCTTGCATACGCTTAACAAAAAGCTCTGCCATTTCCTTATCGATTTCATTTATAGCTTTACGGGCTGAATCCAGCATATCCATATAAACTGCTCCTTTGTCTAAGGATTTTAAGTTAGGTTAACACTGTTAACCTACAGAATATGTCTCTTATTATACTACTAATATTAAAAATGTCAAGAAAAACATATTCTCTTGACATATAAATTAAAACAGAGGTATTATATAATTTACGAGACTGTATATTGGAGGATACTATGGTATTTGACTTTATGTTTTTCTTCAACAGCATTCTTTTAGGCACAGGACTTGCCATGGATGCTTTTTCGGTATCTTTAGCAAACGGACTTAACGAGCCGAAAATGAAACTCAGCCGTCAATGCTTTATTGCAGGTATATTTGCGTTTTTTCAGTTTTTAATGCCTATGGCAGGCTTTTTCTGCGTACATATGGTCGCGAGCTTTTTCAGCATATTCGAAAGGTTTATCCCTTGGATTGCCTTGGGACTTTTAGGCTTTATCGGAGTAAAAATGCTAATAGAGGGAATTAAAAACAAAGACGAGGATGCTCCTCACACAGCGGTCGGCTTTGGAGCGTTGATACTGCAGGGTATTGCAACCTCTATCGATGCTCTTTCTGTAGGCTTTACTATTTCGGGGCACACCACCACGGGAGCTTTTCTCTGCTCGCTTATAATCGCCGCCGTTACCTTTGTAATATGTATGGGCGGTATTTTGCTTGGCAGGAAGTTCGGCACAAAGCTTGCAGGCAAGGCCTCGGTTTTAGGCGGATGTATTCTTATTTTTATCGGTATAGAAATTTTTATAACAAGTTTAATTTGATTGGAGCAACACAATGAACAGCGAGCTTGGAACCGTTTCTGTAAGAGAACAGCTTATAATAGCAGGCATAGAAGAGCTTGAAAACCACGGCATAGCCGACTTTTCATTAAGGCGTGTGGCAAGTGCCTGCAACCTTTCCTGTGCCGCACCCTACAAGCATTTTGAGGGCAAAGAACAGCTTATAGATGCGATTTTCGACTATATCAATACACAACTACAGCTTCTTTTAGAGCAAGTTGGGGAAATTTATAAAGACGACCCCAAAAAAAGGCTTGTGGAAAGCGGCATTTCTTACATACGCTTCTGCCTTGCAAATCCCCACTTCAGAGCAATTATGACCATTTCCGAGGACACTCTGCCATTAAAAGACACCGTAGCGACTTTGCTTTCAGAGTGTCTGCCCCACATAAGCCCCCGGGAAACCAAACGCCGCGAGCTACTGATTCGCTCGCTTATTTACGGCGGTGCTGTTATGCTCGAAAGCGGCGAGCTTTCTCAGGACGAAAACTCAATCGCCGACATTCGCCAGAGCATCGTAAGAACAATTGAAGGATACTAAACAGCTACCCGAGCAAAGGCTCGGGTAGTTATTTTTTGTGTTCTTTTAAAAGCCGAGGGATAAATATTAAGATTTCAGCATATAAATTCGTCTTGAAAACAGGTTTATTATTCCATGGGGAAATTTAAGATTTTTTGTCAAAAGAATTATACAAATTGTATTATTCGTTTTTATCAACATTTATGTGGAAAACTCTGTGGAAAAGTTGAAGAACTCATAGCTTAACCCCCGATTTTTACTAAATTTTCTCAATAATTCCTTTTTTGAATTAAAAATGCAGTTTAAAAGATTGTTTCCTTTTAAGAAAATATTTCATTTTTTAATTACTATTTGTAATATAAGATTTGTCAACATCAGGAAAGAAAATTTACAAAAAAACCTTCCCTTGGAAAATCAAGGGAAGGTTTTTGACTTGAAATCTTAAATTATGCAATGGGGGAATCGTAACCCACTGTATATTTGTTGCTCGGGCCACCGGTTATATAATATTTAAGATAGTTATTTCCCGGATGAGCAATATCTACAGTCTGCTCTGTGCCGTTATTGAAAATAATATTCTGAAAATCGTCATAGCTGAATGTATAGCTATATGTACCGTCGCTCTGTTTTGTCATAGCAACACCCGGCCAGCTGGCATTTTTGTCACCTGTACCCCATGCGTAAATGTTAACTGTACTCCAGTTCTTTGTATTGTCAAAGAAAACTGTAATTTCGCCGCCCTCGACAGGCTTTTCACCGGCAATATCGTATAAAGCCTCTCTAAGGGTATAAAGCTCGTTACGGATTGCATCGGTGTAGGTAACGTTCTTGTACTTCATGCACGCCTTCTTAAGTGCCATATACTGGTCGTAAGAGCTGTAGGTGTAGTAGTCCTCCAAATCCTTTTCAAAGGAACCGAAGGTAGAGGGGTCAATTGCACCGACGCTTACAAGTGCCGCTTCCTCCACGGGGAAGGCGTCAATAATCTTTGCCACGAACTTCTGAATCGAGGTTGCATCCTTAACATTAACCTTAGCATCACCCGTTACATCTGCCTGAGTAAATGCAATACCGTCAAGCTCAGCCAGCTTTGCGGCGTACTTCTGTACGGTTGTAGCATCCTTAATGTTAACCTTGCCGTTAAGGTCTGAGTCACCGTAAAAAGGAATGTCATCCGGTACACTTTCGGTAGTGTTGCTTGATATAGCACCTGTTTCAGACGGAACAGTTGCCATAGACCCTGTAGCAGAAGGTGTAATACCCGTCGATTCAGATGGCTCGGTAGCTGTTGACGAAGCCTTAGGTGCTGTAGTTAAAGACGGGATTGTAGTGTTAGATGTAGGTGCTGTAGTTAACGATGTTGAGACAGGCTCGGTTTCAGGCTTGGTCAGCTCTGTTGGTTCCGTCTCGACTGTAGGCTCGGTTTTAACTGCAGTCGGCTCTGTCACGGGCTTTGTTGCTGCAGTAGTCTCTTCGGGCTCTGTTGCCACAGGCTTAGTTGGCTCTCTTAACGACATATCCCAATAGCCATTGCCCTCAGTCGTACCACCGCCTGCATCATCAAGAACACAGTAGCACAAAGAGCCGTTACGCTCACCTGCATCCCACTGATTTCTGACAACATTATCAGACATTCTCACACGCTTGAAGGTAATATCAGTAACCTCTCGGGGTACCTCTACCGACCATGTCTTATAGCCGTCATAGGAAGTCATAACGTACTTTGTGTTTGTAGCGTTATCAATAAGCTGGATTTCACGCTCAGAAGCGTTATTTGCCATCCAACCCTCGCCTGTTTCATCCTTAAGCGTAATAGTAACATTATCACTTACAGGAGTAGTAGGAGTTGTCTCGCCCTCTTCTCTTTCGCTTGTTGTCATAGGAACTATGTAACAGCACTGAGGCATGCTTTCATTGTAGTAAAGATTTGTGCCGTTAAAAAGCACACAATCCTCATAAACCTCAACTATATAGCCTTCAGAAAGGCCCTTTACCGCAGCTCTGTCAACAGAACCGTTAACAAGTCTTCTGACACCGCCAATGGCAGAGTTGTGAATCATAACGGCAGAGGTGCCGTTGTTGTCAGAATAATTGTACTGAGCAGAAAGCTCTAAATGTGTATGGCCTGTAATAATCACAGCATCCTTGTAGGTTTCCATAAGCTTAATAAAGCGTGCTACATCAGAGTTTGTCTTAACAAGGCCAAGGTCGTAGTAGTAGGGTGTTGTCAGCTTATCACCACTGCCCCAACCTGCAATATTGGCATGCTCGATAATAAATATGTTTTTGCCGTCGTCTTTGTACTTCTTTAAAAGTCCCTCCAGCCAGTTAAGCTGAGCTGTGGAGAACTGAGTGCCTTTATTGGTATAAAAGCCACCCTCAAGTGCCATAAATATGAAATGGTCACCTGTAGTAGGCTCGGTAATTTCAAAATAAGGCTTGCCGGCAGTAATTGTAGACTTAACACTGTCAAGTCCTGTACCCTTAACAAAGGGAGTGTTGTCGTTATAGTAGTTGCCGTTTTTATCCCAAACAGTACCGACATCATGGTTGCCGTTAGCCTCGTAAATAGGATTGGCATAAGAAGAGTCAGCCAAAATCTTCTGATAACGTTTAAATTCTGCGGCGTAGGTCTGGCTTCCGTTCTGATCGTTTACTGTGTCGCCCGAGGAAACCGTAAAGTTAACGCCTCTCTCGGCTAAGGTCTCAAGTGCGGCGGCAAAATGCTCTTCGTCATAAGGGTAAGAACCCGAACCGTAGCTGTCGTTAGCAAGCTGAGGGTCGCTTATGGCACCGAAGGTATAAAGTGCATCCTTGGTGTCTACGTCAAGCTGTTTGCTTGAAGGAACAGAGTAAACCGCACTTGCCTTTGCAACTGTACGATTTGCCTCAGCAGGCTCGGAAGATGATTGTATAGCAATCATCTTAGTTGCATCAGCAGGAATTGCTGTATACTTAGGCATAGCAAAAGTGCCTTGCCCCGCTGAAACGGTAAGGCTTGTTATCTCACTGTAATCGGCAAGTGCCTTAGTGTCATCAGCCCAGTAAAGCCAATAAGTACCGTTATCAGCCTTAAGAGTAACTGTGCCCTGAGCAAAGCCCGCGGCAGTACTTGTAAAGCTGTAAGAAATAGTACCGCTTGCCGCAAAAATATTAACGGATGACAGTACCATTATACTGCTGAGCATAATTAAAACCGTCAGCAGAAGAGATAGAGATTTTGTAAATCGTTTCACGTTATTCACTCCTTATATGAATATAATTATATAATATCACAGTATTTTTCCATATACAAGAAAAAAAGCCTTTCTCATAAAGAAAGGCTAAAAAACATCATTCAAAATTACGGTAAATTGCCACAAGCTTGCCTAAGAGCACTACTTCGTCAACAATAATAGGCTCATATGCATCATTTTCAGGCTGAAGGCGGAAGTGACCGTTTTCCTTATAAAATCTTTTAACTGTAGCTTCGTCTTCAATAAGAGCAACAACAATGTCACCGTTTTCAGCCACAGGAGTACGATGCACTACGGCAATATCGCCGTCAAGAATACCTGCGTTAATCATACTTTCACCGCAAACACGAAGGGCAAAAAGCTCCCTTCCTCTGCGGACACTTTCGCTTACAGGCACGTAGCCTTCAATATCCTCAACCGCTAAAATAGGCATACCTGCAGTAACGCGGCCCATAATGGGAATCTGAGCACTTTTCTCAGAGCCCGAAAGACGTATACAGCGGTTAAGCCCCTTGTCACGCTCAATAAGACCCTTTTCCTCTAAAGTTTTAAGGTGCAAATGAACTGTAGACGTAGACTTAAGACCTGTAACGGCACAAATCTCACGCACTGAGGGAACTCGTGACTCCTGAGCACATTCGCGTATATAATCATAAACCTTTTGCTGGCTTTTTGTTAACGGCTTCATACTAAAACCTCGCTTTCTTATTTATATACTAACACACCATACAGAAAAATGCAAACATTTGTTTTAATTTTTCCAAAAAATTTTTATTCACAAATAAAACAGGAAATGTTCAGCTTGGGTTAACAGCAAGTTAACAATTTTATAGAAAGGATAATATATAATATAACCGAACCCGAAAGGTAGGGTTCATGTTCTACCCCTCCTCTGTCACAGAATAAATTCTGTGAAATACCCCTCATTTAATAAAACAAAAGAGGCGAGCTGACCGCAACAGCTCGCCTCTTTTGTTTGGTGTGGATGAATGGACTCGAACCATCGACCCCTTGCATGTCAAGCAAGTACTCTAACCAGCTGAGCTACACCCACATTTTGACCGAAGTTGATTATAGCATAAGGTAAATATATTTGCAACCTATATTTACGTTCATAGGGGCGATTATCAATCGCCCGTTAGCCACGGAGGACATTTATACCTACCATAACATTTACTTTATATCTCCGCTTTTCGGGCTGATTTTATCTGCCATCACACAAAACCTTCCGTTTTTCACAAATGGAAGGTTTTTATTTTATGTAAAACTCTAAGTTTACTTTAGCACTATAACGTGGTATAATTTATCTTGCGACACAGTTTAATATTCTCCCAAACGGGCATACTTTTGTTAAAAATGTATGCTTTGTTTTGTCATACCGTTTGGGATGAACTGTGTCGCAACAGGAACAGAGCTACGTTTTTAGTGCGTGGCTTTGGTCACGCACTTTTTATTTTTAGGAGGAATCTCTATGGAAGAAATGTTTTTATCTAAATACCACAGAAAGGAGCCCATAAGAGACTTTGACGTTTGCCAAACTTTATATAGCTTGGTTATGAACATCAATAAAAACAACATGGAAGATTACTATGCCGCATATTTAGGACAAAGACTTACATTCTCGCAACTTAAATCTGACGCAGATAAACTTGCTGCGGCACTCACACAAGACGGAATTAAAGATGGAGATATTGTAGGAGTTTGCTTGCTTACGGTTCCCGAAGTGGCTCCTGTTCTACTGGGAATTAATAAAATAGGTGCATCTTCTTATTGGATGGATGCCAGTGCAAAGCCTACAGATATGCTCGCTCATATCAATATGCACGGTGTCAAAACATTGATTGTTTTTGAAGCTCTGCTTCCTATTGTAGCAGGAATTATAGAATACACTCAACTTGAAAGAGTTATAGTCGTTAAAGCATGGTTTCCTCTGGGTAAACCACCAGAAGAGATCACAAGAGTTCTTGATAATAGGTTTTTTATTTACAAAGACTATATCGAAAGTGCTGTTGACACAGACTGTGAACCTGCACAGTTTGTTATGAACAAGCCCACAATTATAGTTCAGTCAAGTGGTAGCACAGGACAGTCAAAATCAATAGTTCATACCGATTATAATTTTAATGCCGCAATCAAAATGGTAGCACATTTAGATTTACCGCTTTATCAGAAAAAGAAAAGCTTAGTTTGTGCTCCACCTTGGGTAATATATGGTTTAGTAGACTCTATCTATACAGGTTTGGTTTTAGGTTCTGAAACAATATATACCACCAAACCGGTCGAGGATATGATTTATCAGCATCTGGGGCAGTTCGATTATGTATACGGAGTTCCTGTGTATTATAGGTATTTATATAATAAGATGCTTGAATTAAAAAAGCAGTCTAACGAAGAAAGTGTAAAAGAATTTGACAGAATCAAAACTTGCTTAGATAGTGTCAGTGTGTTTATTTCGGGCGGAGATAAGTTATCAGAGGAAGAGGCTATACAATGGCAGCTTATGTTTGATACTCCTGTCGTAAATGGTTATGGAAACAATGAAGTAGTGGGTGCTGCTGTGGTTTCACCAATGTATGCTAACAGACCCGGTTCAATAGGTGTCCCTGGCTACGGAATAATCGCAAAGACATTTGATGTGGATACTGAAGCTATGCTTGAAGATGGAGAAGTAGGAGAACTTTGCTTAAGCTCGACATCGCTGTTCAAAGGATACCTCGACGTGCCAGACGAAACCGTCAAAATCAAGAGAGTTCACAACGATAGAGAATGGGTACACACAGGCGACCTTGCATATATAAACGAGGATGGCTTCGTGTACCTAAAAGGAAGAACTCGCAGGCTTATTATTGATAAGTTGGGATACAAAATTGCTCCTGACAATATTGAGAATCTTATACAGCATTTCGACTTTGTGAGAGAGTGTGTCGTTGTGGGAACTTTAGCAGGAGAAAACGATACTGTTCCTGTTGCTTTTGTAGAATTTACAAAGGGCAACAAAAACAACCCTTCTTTGCTTAAGGAAATCGAAAACGCCTGTAAAAGTAGCCTTAAGGAGTATGAAATTCCTAAGTTAATCAAGGAAATAAACAAAATCCCGCATAAAGAGAACGGCGGCAAACAAGATTTCCTTGCTTTAGAAAAATTAGCCCAAGATTTATACAAATCTTAACTTTATATACAATTTAATTAATCTTCTATTCCCTACAGCTAACCGCCTTACTTTTTTAAGCAAGGCGGTTAGCGTTTGTATCTTAAGTATTATTTAAAATTTTAAGTGCGCCTGTGGGGCAGGCTTCGGCACATTTTTTACAAGTTAAACAACACTGAATGGTTTCGGGGTTATTGAACTCGGGCTTAATGGCTGTATCAAAGCCTCTGCCTACTAAACCTAAGATGCCCTTCTTAGCAACCTCGTCGCAAACTCTGACACAAAGTGAGCAAAGGATACACTTGCCCTGATTTCGCTCGATAGAAACAAGGCTTTCTTCCACGAAGCTTTTGTGCTTAACGCCCTCAAAACGATAAGGGTCGATTACATAACGGTTAGCGTGCTTAATAAGCGAGCAATCCTTAAAGTCATGACAACCGCACTCAAGGCAACGTTTCGCTTCATTTCTTGCCTCTTCTTCACTAAAGCCTAAGTTGATTTCCTTAAAATCGTGCTTTCTTTCCTCAGGAGTGCGAACAGGCATCTTTACTCTTGGTCTTTTCTCTTTATCGCTAAGCATTTCGGCAGTTACTTCGCGTTCACTTACATACGGTTTAATGTAAGGCACACAGTCGCCCTTAAGGAAGCTGTCAATAACCTCTGCCGCCTTGTTAGCCTCACCGATAGCGGCAATTGCAATGGATGCACCGCGGTTTGTGGCATCGCCAACTGCAAAAACGTCAGATAGATTTGTGCGGAAGGTAAACTCGTCAGCAGAAATAATACCGCGGTTATTTAGCTCTAACTCCTCAAAACCCTTAACGTCTACCTTCTGACCGATAGCGGCAATTACTGTGTCAACGTCAAGGTATTCAAATTTACCCTCAACAGGCACAGGTGAACGCCTGCCGCTTGCATCAGGCTCTCCAAGCTCCATAACCTGTAATTTAACAGTCTTAACTCTGCCGTTTTCGCCAATGTATTCGTCGGGATTTGTAAGGAACTTAAAGGTGACGCCTTCTTCCATTGCCTCCTCAATCTCGATATCCTCGGCAGGCATTTCAGCTCGTGTTCTACGATAAATAACGTAAACCTCTTTGGCACCAAGACGAACGGCACTGCGGCAAGCGTCCATTGCGGTGTTACCGCCGCCAACAACAGCAACCTTTTCGCCGATATCCATGGGGTTTCCCTCGGCAACTGTTCTGAGAAAATCAATACCGCCTACAACGCCCTCAAGCTCTTCGCCTTTTGTACGGGTAGACATACTGCTCCATGCACCGATTGCAACCAAGGTTGCGTCAAAACATTTACGGATATCTGCAAAAGTAATGTCCTTGCCGATTTTCACGTTATTTTTCATTTCAACGCCAAGACTTGCGATTTGCTCAATCTCTTTATCTAAAACAGCCTTGGGAAGTCTGTACTCGGGGATGCCGTAGCGAAGCATACCGCCCATTTTAGGCATAGCATCAAATATTGTTACCTTATGACCCTTAACACTTAAGAAATACGCGGCAGTCAAACCTGCAGGGCCACCGCCGATAACAGCGACTTTTTTGCCTGTGCTTTCAGCCACCTCGGGCTTAAAGGGGGTTGCACTGTTCATATCATTATCTGCGGCAAAGTATTTAAGAAAAGCTATACTCATAGGCTCTTCTACAAGTTTTCTGCGGCAATTAGACTCACAAGGATGAGGACAAACTCTGCCGATAGAAGCAGGCAGAGGAAGCTTTTCCTTAATAATTTTCACAGCCTCGTTGTCGTTGCCGTTTGCAATCGCCTTAATATAACCCTGACAATCTGTACCTGCAGGGCAGTTAAGCGAGCAAGGAGCCACACAGTCACCAATATGGTCACTCATTAAAAGCTCCAAGGCAACTTTACGAGCTTTTACTACTCTTTCACTTTCGGTATTTATTACCATACCCTCAGACACCTTTGCACTGCAGGCTCTGAGAAGCTTTGGAATACCCTCAGCCTCAACAACACAAATTCCGCAAGCACCGAAAACCTTAACACTCTCGTGATGGCAAAGGGTGGGAATTTCTATACCTGCATTTTTTGCGGCAGTAAGTACGGTGTCGCCGTTATTTGCCAATACTTCCGTACCATTGATAGTAAGTTTGATTTTATCCATAACGACACCTCCTTAGTTAGTTTTAATAGCACCGAATTTGCACAGTGTTACACACTGACCGCACTTGATGCACATATCCTGATTAATTACGTGAGCACTCTTCAGCTCGCCGCTGATTGCATTCGCAGGGCACTTTTTGGCACATAATGTACAGCCCTTACACTTATCACTCTCGATTTCGTAGGTAATAAGGTTACTGCATTCTTTTGCAGGACATTTTTTATCATTAATATGAGCTTCGTACTCATTTCTGAAATAACGGATGGTAGTAAGCACAGGGTTGGGGGCAGTCTGACCCAGACCGCAGAGTGCGCCGTCCTTAATAGCAAGGCAAAGCTCTTCAAGAAGCTCGATGTCGCCTTCCTTACCCTTGCCGTCACAAATTCTGGTTAAGATTTCAAGCATACGCTTTGTACCGATTCTACAGGGCACGCACTTGCCGCAGCTTTCCTTAGCGGTAAAATCAAGGAAGAACTTAGCCATAGATACCATGCAGGTTGAGCTGTCCATAACAACCATACCGCCTGAACCCATAATTGCACCGGTTGCACCAAGAGCTTTGTAGTCGATTACTGTATCAAGCAAATCCTTGGGAATACAACCGCCTGAGGGGCCACCCATCTGAACAGCCTTGAACTCAGCATCGTTTTTAATTCCGCCGCCAATGCCGTAGATAACGTCCCTAAGGGTTTTACCCATAGGAATTTCAACCAAGCCGCCCTTTTTGATTTTACCTGTAAGGGCAAAAACCTTGGTACCCTTACTGTTTTCTGTACCCATAGCGGCAAAAGCCTCGCCGCCGTTATTAATAATCCACGCAACGTTAGCAAAAGTCTCTACGTTGTTGATGTTTGAAGGCTTCTGCCAGTAACCGCTTTGTGCAGGGAAAGGAGGCTTAAGTCTGGGCATACCGCGCTCACCCTCCAAAGACTCGATAAGAGCAGTTTCCTCACCGCAAACAAAGGCACCCGCACCTGCTTTAATGTGCATTTCGCAGGAAAAATCTGTGCCTAAAATATTCTGACCTAAAAGATTCTTCTCTTTTGCATCTTCAATAGCCTTCTGTAATCTCTTGATAGCAAGGGGGTACTCGGCACGCACATAAACAACAGCCTCTTTTGCACCGATTGTGTAAGCACCGATAAGCATACCCTCAATAAGAGTATGGGGGTCGCTTTCGATAACGGCTCTGTCCATAAATGCACCGGGGTCGCCCTCGTCAGCATTACAGATAAGGTATTTTTCTTCACCTTTTGACTCCTTTGCAGCATTCCACTTGAACCACGTCGGGAAGCCTGCACCGCCTCGACCTGCCAATCCTGAAGTTTTGATTACGTCAATAACATCATCCTGAGTCAT
Organism: Ruminococcus sp.; assembly: GCA_030525665.1. Lineage (GTDB taxonomy): Bacteria > Bacillota > Clostridia > Oscillospirales > Acutalibacteraceae > Ruminococcoides. The sequence goes on along the minus strand of JAUNEH010000004.1, from coordinate 3,516 downwards.
GCCGCCGAGGACTTTTTTAATAGCCTCATAACCGCCTGCGTTTATGTAGGCATCAATGCTTGTGGGGTCTATAATACCGCAGTTGCGAAGTGCAATTCTTGTCTGCTGAGAAAGAAAAGCCTTGTCGTCGTCAGCAATAAGGATGTCGGTAGCTTCGCTTAAATCCTTGGTGCTTACTGCCTTTAAAATACGCTCGGCGTCAGCTTCCTTAACCTTTACAAAGCGTGCAAAAAGCTCGTCGCCCTCATAAACATCTACAATAGGCTCAAGGTAACACATACCGATACAGCCTGTAATGCCCAGAGAAACCTCAGGACAGACTGCAAGCTTTTCTTCAATTGCGTTATATACTTTCATAGCACCTGCAGCAATTCCGCAGGAGCCCTGACCAACTATAATTCTCATTTTTCTTCCTCCGCCTTTGCCTTAAGCTCGTTAAGTATAGTAATAGCCTTGTCGGGAGTTAAAGAACCATATGTTTCATCGTTAATCATCATTACAGGAGAAAGAGAGCAACAGCCAAGACACGCAACGTTTTTAAGAGTAAAAAGTCCGTCCTCTGTTGTTTCACCGTCTTCGATGCCTAACTCCTGCTTAATAGCAGCTTCGATTCGCTCACTGCCGTTTACGTGGCAGGCTGTACCCTGACAAAGCATAATAAGGTACTTGCCGATAGGCTGAAGCCTGAACTGAGCATAAAAGGTAGCAACACCCAATACTCTCGCAGGGGTAGAGCCTGTACGCTCTGCAATGTGATAGATTACGTCAATGGGAAGATATCCGTAAATATCCTGAGTTTTCTGTAAAATTGTAATAAGCGAGCCTTTTTGGTCGGCATACTCCTTGAGCACATCTTCGATTAAAGTAAGGTCGCTTTTTGTATGATTACAGCACATAATAACACCTCTTTTAAGGATACAAAAATACATATTACATTTTACTACTAAAGCCTATTAAAATCAATGTAAGTGCCTACAAAATTCCAAGGTAAAAAGAGTCAAATTGTGTGCTATTATGTTGATTTTTGCTTCAAAAAACAACATCCCGCCTTTAGCGGCGGGAGTAATATTGAGATTTACATTGTAGGGGCAGGTTTCATCCACCCGAAAGGGTCTTTTTATATCAAGGCTTATCAGGCGGTTGATAATCACCCTTGCTGCTAAACATCATCTTCTATAGATAAGATGTGCAAAAAGCACGCTTAAGGCTAAAACCGCCATTTCAATTATTGCGAGAATTGCAACATACTGTGGAGTTACTCCCTCAAAATTTGTTATTATTAAGGGGTAGATAAACGTCCACACAACGGCTAAAAGGTTTACGATTGCAACCAATGCCGTACCTACGCGAATTCGCCCTATACGGCAGATAATTCCTGCTAAAAGTGCATTTAATAATATAATACCGTTTTGTAACGCAAAGTTCTTAATATCTGTTTCGAAAATCTCTGAGGCTACGCCGCTGATGACAACATAGCCAAAGCCACACTCAAGTGCTATTAACAGTAAGAAGCAAACAGTACGTTTAAGCTCGCGAAAAAACCTGCGTACTCCCGAGAAAAGCCCGAAAACACCCATTACAGCCGCACCAAGAGCAACATCATTGGAGTCATCAGCATTAGAATTTGCCTTACGCTGTGCCTTTTCTTTCTTAAGCTCCTCCTGCCTTAGCTCTGTAAGGGTTTTCTTACGTTCAGGCTCCTTTGCATTTTGTGGATTTTCTTCTGTATGTACCTTTGCCGAGGGGTTTAGTTCCGCCTCGGTAAATGTGGTGTCGCAATATTCGCAATGTCTTTTTTCAAGGTTTAAAAGTCCTCCGCAATTAGGGCAGTTCATACTCATTTCTCCTCTGCAATTTTCCAGTAATGAAGGTAGTCCTCAATATACCAATCGATAATTCCCTTGTGTCTGAGACTTACAAGGTGAGAACGGATACTTGAAGTCACCATTACAAGCCCCATAAAATCCTCCTTAAGCTCGTACTGACGGCAAAGCTCAGCTGTCAGCTGCTCGGTGGTCAGAGGGTTTTCTTTTAAAACGTTTAAAATCCGCTTTCTTATTTCAAGTAGATTTTCTACGTTTATCTGTGCAAGGTAAGCAACGTTTTCGGTAGGGTCTGTATGTGCAGGCACGCACAGCTTGCCGTCAAGCGCTTTGAGCTTTTCTAAAGTTTGAAGCTGTGTATCAATATCGTAAACGTAGCATATTTTTGCCTTGTCGAGGGCATTTTTCCCATTTACAGCATCAGCAATAAAATATACATCGTCGGGCGTTTTTACGCCAATCATATGAGCCGTATGACCGTATAGCGGGAAAATCTCCATACCCTCGGGCAAGGGTGCCTCTGACAAAGGATAGGTTTTGCAAGGCTCGGTATTCATAAACTTTTTACGAAAATCCCTGCAAGGAAAGCCACCGTAAACAAGGGTAGCCTCCACGTCGGGATATTCAATCAACACGTCTTCTACCTCTGGTGCATAAGCTCTGCATCCTGTTTCTTCGCAAATAAAACGATTACCGCCTGCGTGGTCGGTGTGAGAATGGGTGTTGATAATAAAAGCTACCTCCAAGCCCTCGTCTTCAAGGCCTTTTAAAACTCGCTTTGCAGTTTTTGCGTTAATGCCCGAATCCACAAGCATTGCTTTTGTATCGTCTAATTTGTACACGCCGATTTTGGTAGGCACATCGAAATAATAAGTTCTATCGGTAAGCTTAATTAAGTCAAACATAAATTCATCTCCAAACATACATTGTTAGTATAACAATTTTCTTTGGGAAAATCAAACCCTTTGATATTAATTATATGCACAAAAATTTCGCCCCCGAAAGCCGAGGGCGAAATAAACAAGAGTGTATAAATTAAGAGGGTAAATATCAAGTTAAAAAGATTAGATAGTTTCCCACTGGCCTGTGGCGTTGTTGTAGGCTTTGCCAAACTCAGCGGTTAAGTCGCCTGTCTGCTGACCTGCACCGTTGAAAACAACATTTGTGTGACCATCGGGAAGCTTAATCTTGTAAAGACCGTTACCCAAAGACTCCATAGCTGTGCCGGGCCAAGTTGTACCCTCGCCACCGTTAGGCCATGAGTGGCAGTTTACACCGCCCCAGTTGTTGGTATCTTTGAAGTAAATGCAGTCAGATGCAATCTGAATATTATCTGAATTGTTGTTATCGCTTGAGCCACCTGTGTAATCAGACCACCCGCCGTCGTAGATTTTGCCTGTACCCTCCACAGCGATATCGCCTGTCTGCTGGCCGTCGCCGTTAAATACAACGTTTGTGTGACCCTCAGGAAGCTGGATACGGAAAATACCATTTCCTAAAGCTTCCATAGGTGTTCCGGGCCAAGTTGTACCCTCGCCGCCGTTGGGCCATGAATGGCAGTTTACACTGCTCCATGTAGACTTAAGATAAATGTAGTTATCTACGGAAGGCTCAGTGGGAGTTTCTGTAGGCTGAGTGGGTACCTCGGTGGGCTTTGTAGGCGCTACTGTAGGCTGAGTAGGTACCTCGGTGG
>JAUNEH010000044.1:0-14500 GCA_030525665.1 Ruminococcus sp. | reverse complement strand
ACTTGGTAGCTGGTATTCTTTTAGGGCCCTACTGCTTAGGTCAGCTTGGTATCGAGGGCTTAGGTTTTACAAGCCTTCACTACGTTGAAAGCTTAGCGGTTATCTGTGACGTTGCTTTAGGCTTTATTGCCTTTACAATCGGTAACGAATTCCGCATATCACAGGTTAAGGCTATCGGTAAGCAGGCGGCAATTGTGTCTACTGCGGCGGCGGTGCTGGCTACCATTTTAGTAGGCGGCGGACTCCTTGTATTCCATATATTTATGCCTGACGTAGTAAGTATTCCTACAGCTCTTATTATGGGTGCAATTGCGGCGGCTACTGCTCCTGCGGCAACACTTATGGTTATTAAGCAGTACAAGGCTAAAGGCCCTGTTACAACTATTCTTCTTCCTGTTGTAGCACTTGACGATGCAATCGGCCTTATTATCTTTGCTGTTTGTTTCGGTGCGGCTAAGGCTGTATTTACAGGTCACCTTAACGTGCTTTCTTTAGTGCTTGAGCCTATAATCGAAATTGTAGCTTCCCTTCTGGTTGGCTCTGCATTGGGTGCGGCTCTTTCATTTGTAGAGCGTTTCTTCCACTCCAGAAGCAAGCGTCTTTCCTTAACTGTTGCCTTTGTTCTTTTAGGTGTTGCAATTTCTACACTTAAGTTTAATATCGGCGGCGTTCACGTAGGCTTTTCATCACTTCTTTTAAGTATGATGATGGGTACTGTTTTCTGTAATCTTTGTGATTTTTCAGAAGAGCTTATGGACAGACTCGACCGCTGGACCGGCCCATTATTTGCACTTTTCTTCGTAATTTCAGGTGCAGAGTTAGAGCTTTCTATCTTTACTCAGTGGGCAGTTGTACTTGTGGGCGTTGCATACATTGTGCTTCGTTGCCTCGGTAAGCATTTCGGCGCTTCTATAAGTGCAAAGCTTACCAAGTGCGAGCCTACAATTACCAAGTACCTCGGTATTACACTTTTTCCACAGGCAGGTGTTGCTTTAGGTATGGTGGCTGTAGTTACTGCTTCCGCAGAATTTCACGGTACACCCGAGGGCGAAATCATCAGAAATCTTACACTTTTCTCCGTAATGATTTACGAGCTTGTTGGCCCTATGATGACCAAGGTTGCCCTTACAAAAGCAGGCGAAATTATCCCCGAGCACAGAAAATCCTCCCGCGGAGTTATGCACAGATAATATAAATTTAGCCCTTGTAAGCGATTACAGGGGCTTTTTGTATGTCATTTTTAATAATGGTTGTTAAAAACTGACCTTGTCGGTAGGGCAAATTGGAGATTATTGGCAATTTATGCACAAAGTCTAAATTTTACTTGACAAATATCGGTAAAGTGAGTTAAAATAGTCCTAATTTCTTTTTATTATTATAAGTATAAATGCAACGATGGAGAATAGCTTTTCCAAAGGTTTTACAGAGAGCCTGTGTATGCTGAAAGCAGGCAAACCAAAGATTAAGCTTCTCGCTCCTGAGCAGGTTTGCCGAAACTATTAAGTAGGCATTCACGGTTTGCTGCCGTTAAAGGCTAAGAGTGGTTGTCTTTTTATTAAAGACAGCAATCCGGGTGGTACCGCGGTGTTTATTATCGTCCCTGAAGCATACAAATGTTTCGGGGCGTTTTTTTATTATTTTTTCATTAGCAAGGAGACAAGAGAAAATGAAACAGGTAAGAATTTCTGACGTAACTTTAAGGGAGGGCACAACCCACAAGGGTGCAACCTTAAGCTTCAAGGAAAAAATCGAGATTGCAAAGCTTCTTGACAAGCTTGGTGCCGACGTTATTGAAATGGCGGCTATTGAAAATACAGCCGCTGATACTCTCCTGCTAAAAACTCTATCTTCTCTCTTGAAAAAATCCCAGCTTGCTGTTGTTGCAGGCACAGATAAAGACCAGATTGAAAAGGCTTTTGCGGCAGTGAGTAACGCAAAAAGCAAAAGACTTATTGTTTCACTTCCAACATCAAATGTGAGAATGGAGTATATAAGCCACTCAAAGCCTGCAGCTATGCTTGATAGAATCAAAGAGCTTGTGTCACACGCCTGCTCACTTTGCGATTTTGTAGAGTTTGAGGCTGAAGATGCCACAAGAAGCGAAAAGGATTTTCTGGCAAAGGCTGTTTCTGTAGCTTTAGAGGCAGGTGCCAAGGCTGTTACAATCTGCGACACAGCATCTGCGGCTCTTCCCGATGAGATTAAAGATATTATCAATGGCCTTTACGCGGCTGTACCTGCACTTAAAGAGGTTGACCTTGGCGTTGCAATTGCCGACGAGATGGGTATGGCAAACGCTTGTGCACTTGCTGCTTTCAAGTGCGGTGCTTCTTATATAAAAACAGCAGTTTCTAACACAAAGCTTAACACTACCGAAGGCTTTGTTCACCTTATCCGCTTAAGAGGCGAGCAGATGGGTATCGGTGTAGGTCTTAACGTTACCGAGCTTTCCCGTACTGCAACCCAGATTAAAACAATTGCCAAGACCCGCCGCAGTGACACAACTCCCTTTGACAATAAAATCGGTGAGGGAGCAAGCTTTTCTGTAAGCAAAGACAGCGACATTTCCGAAATCAGCAAGGCTATTAAGGAGCTTGGCTACACACTTTCTGACGACGACACCGCCAAGGTTTACGAGGCGTTTCTTTTAACTGCCGCTAAAAAGCAGGTAGGTGCCAAGGAGCTTGAGGCTATTGTTGCCTCTGAGGCTTTACAGGTGCCGCCCACATATAAGCTTGTCAGCTATGCGGTTAATTGCAGTAATGTTATCGCACCCACAGCCCACATTGTGGTCGAGAAAAAGGGCGAGGAGCTTTGCGGACTTTCTACAGGTGACGGTCCCATTGACGCCGCACTTTTAGCTTTAGAGCAGATTGTAGGCTGTCACTACGAGCTTGACGATTTCCAGATTCAGGCTGTAACCGAGGGCCGAGAGGCTATGGGTGAAGCGCTTATTAAGCTTCGCTTTGATGGCGTGCTTTACTCGGGCCGCGGTATTTCAACCGACATTATGGGTGCCAGCATCAAAGCTTACCTTAACGCACTTAACAAAATCGTATACGAGGAGGACTAAAAATGAAATTATCTTTCTCTACAAACGGCTGGAACGGCTTCACTTGGGAAGATTTTTATACCATGGCTAAGGACTTGGGCTTCGAGGGTGTTGAAATTCACGACGTAGCCGAGCAGGCTTTTCAGGGTGTAAACGGCCCCTTAAGAAAAGAGAACATTTCCAAAACTGCCAGAAAAATGGCTAATTTGGGTCTTTGCGTTCCCTGTGTAAATGTGCTTTGCGATATTTCCAAAGCAGATAAAAAAGACGATAACGTCACAGAAATTATGGAGCATATCGAGCTTGCCAAAAAGCTAAACTGCCCTTACGTAAGGCTTCGTGCAGGTGCTGACGGTGGCAGTGACGCCGATGATATTTGTGCCGAGGTGCTTTCTGCGGTCAAGGATTTTTCCGAAGAGACAGAGGTTACAATTCTTGTTGAAACTGTGGGTATCTATGCGGATACAAAACGACTTGCTAACCTTTTAAACCGCTTTGCCTGTGACAATATTTCGGCACTGTGGGATTTTAACCATCCTTATCGTGCAGGTGAAAGCCCTGAGGCAACCATCACAAACTTAGGTGCTTATGTTAAGCATGTTCATATCAAGGATTCAGCCGCTGTTGACGGCGGTTTTGAGTACAGGCTTATGGGCGAGGGTGATATGCCGATTGACAGAATGATGCTTTCTCTTCGTTCTATAAATTACGAAGGCTTCATTTCCTTTGAATGGCGTAGCGAGTGGATAGAGGAAATCGGCGACGCAGGTATTGTGTTCCCTCATTTTGTAAACTACATGAGCCGTTTTGAAACAACAAAGACTACAGCAGATACTCTTTATGATAATAAAACCAAAACAGGTAAGTTTGTCTGGAAGAAGGAAACCCTTATTAAGAAAACCTTCCCCGAGGTTTTAGATAAAATGGCAGACCTTTTTCCTGACCAGTATGCATTCAGATATACAACTCTTGATTATACCCGTACGTATGCCCAGTTTAGAGATGACGTTGACGAGTTTGCACGCACTCTTATTTCTTTGGGTGTCAAGGCAGGCGATAAGGTTGCTGTATGGGCGACCAATGTGCCCCAGTGGTTTGTAACCTTCTGGGCTACTACCAAAATCGGTGCTGTATTAGTTACCGTTAACACAGCTTATAAAATCCATGAGGCAGAATACCTTTTCCGTCAGTCCGACACTCATACCTTGGTTATGATTGAAAATAACCGCGATTCTGACTATGCAGGTATTATGCAGGAGCTTTGCCCCGAGCTTAAAGAAACCAAGCCCGGCGAGCCCTTGCATTCACGCAGACTGCCTTTCCTCAGAAACATTATTACAGTAGGCTTTTCTATGCCCGGCTGTCTTACATGGGAACAGTCCTTAGGTTTGGCTTCTAAGGTACCTGTTGAGGAAGTAAGAAGACGTGCTTCCTTAATTGACCCCAATGACGTATGTAATATGCAGTACACCTCGGGTACCACAGGCTTTCCCAAGGGTGTTATGCTTACTCACTACAACATTGTAAACAACGGTAAGTGTATCGGCGACAGAATGGATCTTTCCACCGCTGACAGAATGATGATTCAGGTGCCTATGTTCCATTGCTTTGGCATGGTGCTTTCTATGACAGCTGCAATGACTCACGGTGCTACACTTTCTCCCATACCTTACTTCTCACCCAAGAATTCCTTGGCTTGTATCAATAACGAGCGAATTACGTGTTTCCATGGTGTTCCGACAATGTTTATTGCACTTTTAGAGCATGAGGACTTCGAGAAAACCGACTTTTCTTACGTTCGCACAGGTATTATGGCAGGTTCGCCCTGTCCTATTTCTGTAATGCAGGACGTAGTAAATAAAATGAATATGTCTGAAATCACAATTGTGTTTGGTCAGACTGAGTCTTCGCCCGGATGTACTATGAGCTCTACCGATGACCCCCTTGACGTACGAGTTGGTACCGTTGGCAGACCCTTGCCTCAGATTGAATGCCGAATTGTTGACCCTGAAACAGGCGAGGAAATGCCCGACGGTGAAACAGGCGAGTTTGTGGCACGCGGCTACAACATTATGAAGGGATACTACAAAATGCCTCAGGCAACAGCAGCGGCAATTGATGCGGACGGCTGGCTCCATACAGGCGACCTTGCCTGCAGAAATCCTGACGGCAACTTCCGTATAACAGGCAGACTTAAGGATATGATTATCCGCGGCGGTGAGAATATCTACCCCAAGGAAATCGAGGAGTTTATCTATACTCACCCTGCTGTCAGCGATGTACAGGTAATCGGCGTTCCTGATGAGCAGTACGGCGAAGAGATTATGGCTTGTGTTATTCGTAAGGAGGGCGAAAGCCTTACTGAGGCTGAACTTAAGAAGTATGTTTTAGACCATATGGCTAAGCATAAGGTGCCTAAGTATATCGACTTTGTCGAAGGCTTCCCCATGAATGCCGCAGGCAAAATCCTTAAGTACAAAATGCGTGAGGATGCCGTTAAGAAATATAATCTTTCAAAGGCAGACAAGATTGAAACTGCATAAGTATTGAAACTTGTATAAATTTGTGTTATAATTACTTAATTACTTATTTATTAGCTGAAAAAGGAGAGAAAATCAATGCTGGATATTAAAATTACCAGAACTCAGACTCCTAAAGAGAAGCCTGATGAAACTAAACTTGGTTTTGGTAAAATCTTTACTGACCACATGTTTATTATGGATTATACAGAGGGCAAGGGTTGGCACGACCCCAGAATTGAGCCCTATCACAACTTAGAGCTTTCACCTGCATCTATGGTGTTTCACTATGGTCAGGAAATGTTCGAAGGCTTAAAGGCTTACCGCGGTGCAGATGGTAAAGCAAGACTTTTCCGTCCTGATATGAACGGTAAGCGTACCAACGACACCAATAAGCGTCTTTGCATTCCCGAGCTTCCTGTTGAGGATTTCGTTGAAGCTGTAAAGGCAGTTGTAAAGGTAGACGAAGACTGGATTCCTACAGCCCCTTCTACATCACTTTATATCCGTCCCTTTATTATTGCTACCGACGATTTTCTTGGTGTTGCTCCTTCAAAGACATATATGTTTATTATTATCCTTTCACCCTCAGGTGCTTACTACGAAAGCGGTCTTGCTCCTGTTGGTATCTGGATTGAGGACGATTATGTAAGAGCTGTAAGGGGCGGCATCGGCTTTGCCAAGACAGGCGGTAACTACGCTGCATCCTTAGCTGCTCAGGTTAAGGCTCATGACGGCGGCTACAGTCAGGTTCTCTGGCTTGACGGCGTTGAAAGAAAGTACATAGAAGAAGTTGGTGCTATGAACATCTTCTTCAAAATCGACGGCAAGGTTGTTACTCCTGCACTTTCCGGTTCAATCCTCCCCGGTATCACAAGAAACTCTGTTATTACACTTTGTAAGGACTGGGGCTTAGAGGTAGAGGAAAGAAAGATTTCTGTTGACGAGCTTATTGAAGCTCAGAAGACTGGTAAGCTTGAAGAGTGCTTCGGCTCAGGTACAGCCGCAGTAATCTCGCCTGTAGGCACACTTCGCTATAAGGATGACGTAATGCAGATTGGCGACGGTACAACAGGTAAACTCAGTCAGAAGCTTTACGACACAGTTACAGGTATTCAGAACGGCACAGTCGAGGATAAGTTCGGCTGGGTTGTTAACGTATAATCAGACCTATGACTCTTAATAATCCCAAGAGAATAACCCTTTTTGCAGGTCACTACGGCTCTGGCAAAACAAATATTGCAGTGAATTTTGCTTTAAAGCTTAAAGAAATGGGTAAAGCTGTCGAGATTGCCGACCTCGATATCGTCAATCCCTACTACCGTACCAAAGACAGCGAAGAAAAGCTTAAAGAGGCAGGTATAAGGGTTATATCCTCAGAGTTTGCAAATTCAAACGTAGATTTTCCTGCAATGCCTGGTGAGGCTTATTCAATAATAGATAATAAAGACTCGTTTGCGGTTTGTGACGTAGGCGGCGACGACAGAGGTGCTTACGCTTTAGGGCGTTTTCGTGAAGGTATTATGGCAGATGATTACGAGATGTACCTTGTAATTAACTGTTACCGACCATTAACCCGCGACGTTGACTCTTTAATCGAAATCAAAGAGGAAATTGAAGCGGCGGCAGGCATTCCTTTTACCGCCATTGTCAACAACTCAAACTTAGGCAGAGAGACTTCAGCACAGGCTGTGATTGATTCTCTTGCTTATGCCGAGGAGGCTTCAAAAAGGTTAGGCTTACCGGTAAAGCTTACAACGGTTTTTGAGCCTATTTACGAAGAACAAAAACATAAAATAGAAAATCTTATGCCTTTGGTTTTGCAGGAGCGAAACTTCTGGTAAAAGATTGAGTCACTCTAAGGAGGAAATAAAATGGCAAAGGTTACTTTTGACAAAGACAGATGTAAAGGTTGCTCTCTTTGCGTAGGCGTATGTCCCAAGGGCATTGTAGCTCTCAGCGATGAGCTTAACGCAAAAGGCTACCACCCTGCACAGGTTACCGAGCAGGAAAAATGCATCGGCTGTGCATTTTGTGCTACAATGTGTCCCGACTGTGTAATTACAGTTGAGAAGTAAGGAGGATAAGTTAAATGGCAGATAAAGTTTTAATGAAAGGTAACGAGGCTATGGCCGAAGCCGCCATTATGGCAGGCTGTCGTCACTACCTTGGTTATCCTATTACACCCCAGACAGAAATTGCCGCTTATATGAGCAAGCGTATGCCTAAAGTTGGCGGTACATTTTTACAGGCAGAAAGCGAAATTTCTGCAATTAATATGGTTATCGGCGTTGCATCTGCAGGTAAAAGAGCGATGACATCAAGTTCAAGCCCCGGTATTTCTCTTAAGGGCGAGGGCCTTTCTTACCTTGCAGGCTGTGACCTTCCTGCATTTGTTGTTAACGTTCAGCGTGGCGGCCCCGGTCTTGGCGGTATTCAGCCTTCTCAGGCAGACTACTTTCAGGCAACCCGCGGTACCTCCCACGGCGACTATCATATGATTGTTCTTGCTCCCAACTCTGTTCAGGAAATGGTTAACCTTACATTCCAGGGCTTTGATATGGCTGACAAGTACAGAATGACAGTTATGCTTCTTGCTGATGGTACAATGGGACAGATGATGGAGCCCGTAAGCCTTGATATGGGTGAGGTTAAAACCTACGACAAGCCTTGGGCAGTTACCGGTACTGCTTGCGAGCGTGAGCATAACATTGTAAACTCACTCTTCTTAAAGCCTGAGCTTCTTGAGAAGAAGAATTTCGAGCGTTTCGAAAAGTACGCCTATATCGAAGAAAACGAGGCACTCTATGAAGAGTACCTTATGGATGATGCCGAGGTTTGTATCGTAGCTTACGGTATTTCAGCAAGAATTGCCAAGAACGCTATTGATGCAGCCCGTGCAAAGGGTATCAAGGTGGGTATGTTCAGACCCATCACACTCTGGCCTTTCCCAAAGAAAGAGATAAGAGCAATTGCTGACAGAGTAAATTCTTTCATCAGCGTTGAGCTTTCTATGGGCCAGCTTATTGAGGACGTTAAGCTTTACACAGAGTGCACAAAGCCTGTGTACCTTTGCAACCGTACAGGTGGTATGATTATGACACCTGAAGAGGTGCTCCAAAAAATCGAAGAAGCAGTAGGAGGTAATAAATAATGGCAGTTGTATTTGAAAAGCCCAAGGCATTAACTGATGCTACACTTCATTATTGCCCCGGCTGTACTCATGGTATTATTCATCGTCTTGTTGCCGAGGTTTTAGATGAGCTTGGTATACAGGGCAAAACAGTAGGTATCGCATCCGTTGGTTGCTCAGTTATGTCCTACGATTATTTTGACGTTGATATGGTTCAGGCGGCTCACGGCAGAGCTCCTGCAGTTGCAACAGGTGTTAAGCGTGCAAACCCCGAGAACATTGTCTTCACATATCAGGGCGACGGTGACCTTGCCGCTATCGGTACCGCTGAGACAGTTCACTCTGCCGCACGTGGCGAGAACATCACAATCATCTTTGTTAATAACGCTATCTACGGTATGACAGGCGGTCAGATGGCACCCACAACCTTACCTGGTCAGGTTACTCAGACCTCTCCCTACGGCAGAGATACCAACCACGTTGGTTTCCCCTTAAAGGTTTGTGAGCTTCTTTCTAATGTTGACGGTGCTACATACCTTGAGCGTGTTGCTGTTAATAACGTTAAAAATATCAAAAATGCTAAAAAGGCTATTAAAAAGGCATTTACATATCAGACTGAGGGCAAGGGCTTTACCCTTATTGAGGTTCTTTCAACTTGCCCCACAAACTGGGGTCTTACACCCGTAAATGCGCTTAAGTGGTTAGAGGAAAATATGATTCCTTATTATCCCTTAGGTGTATACAAGGATAAATACGCAGAGGAGGCAGAAAAGTAATGACTACTAATATGCTTATTGCAGGCTTCGGCGGACAGGGTATCCTTTTTACAGGTAAATTCCTTGCTTACGAAGGCCTTTTAGAGGGCAGAGAGGTAAGCTGGCTTCCTTCCTACGGCCCCGAAATGCGTGGCGGTACAGCTAACTGCTCCGTTATTCTTTCCGATACTCCCGTAGGTTCTCCTATCGTATCAAATCCCGATACACTTTTGGTTATGAATTTACCTTCTCTCGACAAGTACGAGGATGCAACCGTAGCAGGCGGCAAGATTTTTGTTGACTCTGCACTTATCGGCAGAAAGGTTCAGAGAACTGACGTTGAGGCTTATTACATCCCTGCAACAAAGCTTGCAAGTGATGAAGGACTTACAGGTCTTGCAAACATGATTCTCTTAGGTTTTGTTATCAAGCACACAAACATTATTCCTTTCGAGAATATCGAAAGAGCTTTGAGTAAGGTTGTTCCTGCTTCCAAGCAGCATCTTATCGAATCTAACAGAAAAGCATTAGAGCTTGGCTACAACTACGAGGGCTAATCCTCATAAATTAAGCTTAAATTTATAGTATAAGGAGATAACCGCTATGACCGAACAATTAAAAGAAATCGGCACACGCCTTGAAGAGCTCAGAGATATCTGCGGGGTTTCTGCAGAAGAAATGGCTGAAAAGCTAGATATGAGCGTCAAAGAGTACCGTAACTATGAGGAAGGTCAGCTTGACTATTCATTCAGCTTCCTTTACAATGCTGCCAATGTCCTTGGTGTGGAAGTGGTGGATATTATGAGTGGCGACTCTCCCAAGCTTTCTACCTGCGTTGTTACCAAGAAGGACCAGGGTATTGTTGTGAAGCGTAATCAGTCCTACAACTATATGCACCTTGCATACACCTTCCGCAATAAAAACGCAGAGCCTATGATTGTTACAACAGAGCCTACCAACAAGGTTCCCGTTATGCATTCTCATGAGGGTCAGGAATTTGACTACATACTTTCAGGCACAATGAAGCTTTACATCGAGGATATTTCCTACGAGCTTTCAAAGGGCGACAGTGTGTATTACGATTCAAGCAAGCCTCATTCATTTAAGGCAATAGGCGACAAGCCTCTTAAGTTCTTGGCAGTAGTGATTAAGTAAAGTACGGAGATTTTGTTATGGCAATTTACGAAGAATATTTAGGCAGGTCCCGCGACTCCTTTGAGTCTTATGAGGACTGCTGTAAAAACTACAAGCTTACATGGAAGGCTGACTTTAACTTCGCTTACGACGTTATTGATAAGCTTGCCGAGGAAAAGCCCGACAAGCTGGCACTTCTTTATGTAGCTGACGACGGTACCGAAAAGCGTTTTACCTTCCGCGATATGATGCTCTGGTCAAACAAGGCAGCTAACTGCCTTAAAAAGCTCGGTATCAAAAAGGGTGACAGGGTGCTTTTAGTTCTCAGAAGAAGTTATCTTTTCTGGATTACTCTTCTTGGTATGCACAAAATCGGTGCCGTTGTTGTGCAGGCTAACGATATGCTTAAAACAGGCGAGTACATCTATCGCTGTAACGTAGGCGGTATTTCCGCTGTTATCCTCACAGGTCACGGTAAATGTACCGAGATTTATGACGAGGGCGAGGGTGAGTATGAACACGTTCGCCTAAAGATGGTTACCGAGCACAAAAAAGCAGGCGAGCATTGGATAGACTTTGAAGAAGAGCTTGAAAAAGCAAGTGATAAGTGGACACGCCCCACAGGCAGAGCCGATACAAAGGCTACTGACCCCATGATGATGTGCTTTAGCTCAGGTACAACAGGCTATCCCAAGATGATTGTTCACGACTTTTCTTATCCCTTAGGTCATATTGCTACAGGCGTTTTCTGGCACAGAGTTGTTGACGGCGGCCTTCACTTTACAATTTCCGACACAGGCTGGATGAAGTCCGTTTGGGGTAAGCTTTACGGTCAGTGGTTTGGCGAATCTGCAATTTTAGTTTATGATTTTGAGCGTTTTGTTCCTAAGAACATTTTAAGCGTTCTTGAAAAATATAAGGTTACTACCTTCTGTGTTCCTCCTACAATGTACCGCTTTATATTGCAGGAAGACGTAGCATCTTACGACCTTTCGTCAATTCAGCATTGTTGTACAGCGGGTGAGGCATTACCCTCTGACGTTTTCCTTAAGTGGAAAGAGATTACAGGTCTTGAGATTTACGAGGGCTTTGGTCAGAGTGAGACTCCTATCTGTGTAGGTACGTTCTATCCTTGGAACAAGCCTGTACCCGGCTCTATGGGTCTGCCTGCTCCCGGCTTTGACATTACAGTCCGCGATTTAGACGGCAATGAGTGTAAACAGGGTATTACAGGCGAGGTTTGTATCAAGGCTCCTACGCTGTCTACTCGTCCCCGCGGTCTTCTTTGCAACTACAACTGGAGCAAGGAAGATACCAAAGAAAAGTGGTACTCAGGCTACTATCATACAGGTGATACAGCTTATCGTGATGAGCAGGGATATTTCCACTATGTAGGAAGAAACGACGATGTTATTAAATCCTCGGGATATCGTATTGGTCCCTTTGAGGTTGAGAGTGTTCTTTTAGAGCATCCTGCAGTTTTAGAGGCCGCTGTTACAGCTTATCCCCACGAAACAAGAGGTCAGATTGTTAAGGCTAACCTTGTTTTACGTGAAGGATACAAGCCAAGTGATGAGCTTACCGAGGAGCTTCAGCAGTACGTTAAGCAGAACACTGCTCCATATAAATACCCCAGAATAGTTGAGTATTTTGAGGCTCTGCCCAAAACCTTCTCGGGCAAAATCCGCAGAGTAGAAATCCGCGATAGGGATTTAGAGAAGTACAAGGCAGAAAAACGAGCTTTAGAAAAGTTCACATCTGATTAATAATACTGAAAGGGTCTGTTTATCAGGCCCTTTTTTAACGAATGGTGATTCTATGAAAAAAGAAAAACTTATAAATTGCTTGAAGCTTTTCCTTACCTTTTTCAAAATAGGTGCACTTACCTTTGGCGGCGGTCTTGCCATGATACCGTTTATGGAGAGAGAAACTGCTGAAAAGCACCACTGGATTGAAAAAGAAGACTTGCTTGATATTGTTACGATTTCCGAATCCACTCCGGGTCCCATTGCCATTAATGCCGCTACCTTTATCGGCTTTAAGACAGCAGGCACCTTAGGTTCGGTCTTTGCAACTCTGGGCGTAGTTTTGCCCTCGTTTCTTATAATTCTTCTGCTTTCTTTCTGTCTTGACAAGGTAATAGAGTTTAAACCCGTAGCTTATGCTTTATGGGGAATAAGAGCAGGAGTTCTGGCTTTAATTGCTAAATCCTTCTGGTCTCTTTTCAAGCAAACCAAGAAGAACGTGTTAGCCTTTGTGATAATGGCACTTGCGTTTGTTGCCGTAAGTATATTCAAGCTTGATGTGATTATTATTGTAGCAAGCGCGGCGGCTCTTGGTATTGCGGCTTACTTTATATCCCAAAAAGGCGGTGAGAAAAAATGATTTATCTCGAACTTTTTCTTACTTTCTTAAAGCTTGGTGCCTTTACCTTTGGCGGAGGAGCTGCAATGATGCCCTTTATTCAGGAGGAAGCCGTAAGTAAATGGGGCTTTACCGTCGAAGAGATTATTAACTTTATTGCCATTTCCGAGTCCACACCCGGTCCCTTTGCCGTTAATATAGCTACCTTTGTGGGTGCTGAGAAGGGTGGCTTTTTTGGCTCGGTGTGTGCAACCTTCGGACTTGTGCTTCCGTCATTTATTATAATTCTTATAATTGCCAGATGCTACGAAAAGTTCAAGACAAACAAGCTTGTGGCAGGAGCAATGACGGGGCTTCGTCCTGCCTCGGTGGGACTTATTGCCGCGGCCACCGTATCTATCGGTATGGAGGTGCTGTTTCCTGCGGGGGTTTCTTTCTCAGCGTTGATTAACTTCGAGTTTATATGTGCTCTTGTTATTTTTATTTCGATGTTATCCCTTTGCCTTTTTGTCAAAAAATTTAATCCCATTTATATAATTCTGATTTCTGCAGTTTTAGGTATAGCTGCAGGCTATGGTGGAGATTTTTTAGGAATTTCTATAATATAATAGTGAATCCCGTGTTCTTTCGAACACGGGATTTTTGCACTGAATTAATTAGCAGCAGCCGCAGTTGTTAGAGTTGCCACAACCATTGTCACAACCATTGCCGCCGTTGTTACCGCAGCAGCAGATGAGAATGAGAAGGATGATAATCCAGCAGCAGTTGCCGCCGCCGAAGAAGCCGTTACACATGTGATTTTTCCTCCTTTCTTGTTTACAGTACATACTATTTATTACGGCTTGTACCTGTTACAGATGTTTAAATAATAAAAGCGACATTTGATTTAATTTTGTTTATGAAAGACTTATTGTTACTAATTGTGTCCGTGCAAATTGTGCAAGGTGACGAATATCGGGGAGCATATTTGGCAATGTTTTTTGCTGTTTTCGATTGTTTTTGTCTTTAGAAAAAGTTATAATTTATACGATAGCAATACTATGCTAAAATTTATATGGAGGTTTTTTTATGCAAAAGACAAGAAAACTTATCTCAATGCTTCTTGCAGTTATGATGGTTCTTTCTATGTGCACAGTAGGCATGGTTAGTGCTTCCGCATTACCCGAAAATGCTGTTATCAGTGACGTAGAAGGCAACGATGCAACAAGCATTGACGGCGAACTTTACGGTCTTATGGGCGATACAGACTCTAACGGTACAATTAACGTTAAAGACGCCACACAGATTCAGAAATTTGCTGCAAAGCTCGTAGAGCTTGATGAGACAAGCGAGGCTCTTGCTGACGTTGACCTTGACGGCAAGGTAAACGTTAAGGATGCAACTGCTATCCAGAAGTGGGTTGCTAAGTATGATGTTGATATGCCTATCAACTGCTTAGTATATTTCCCCACACAGGAAACAACTGCAACCGAGCCTACAACCCAGGCTACAGTTCCTACATCAGAGGCTTCTGAGGACGATCCTACAACAGCAGCTTCAGAGG
>JAUNEH010000043.1:0-14635 GCA_030525665.1 Ruminococcus sp. | reverse complement strand
ACTCGTTCATATCGTACATTGTGTTGTAACCGGGGTGGTTAAGAACAACGTCCATAACTACGCGGATACCCTTTTCGTGGGCGGCATCAATCATAGCCCTAAACTCTTCTTCTGTACCGAAGTTTTTGTCGATTTCGGTATAGTCAAGAGCATAGTAGCCATGATAAGCATAGTGGGCAAAGGAGTTTTTGCCGTCGCCGCCTACTGTGTAGCCGTGAATCTGCTCATACCAGCCTGAAACCCAGATTGCGTTAACGCCAAGGTCGGTAAAGTAGCCTTCGTTGATTTTTTCGGTAAGACCCTTGAAGTCGCCGCCCTGGAAGGATGCGACGGTGTTGTAGTCAGCTACGTTTCCGTCTTTGTCAAGACCTCTGTTGTAGCTGTGGTCGTTGCTTTCGTCGCCGTTATAGAAACGGTCGGTTAAAAGAAAGTAAACAGTTGCATTGTCCCAAGTGAAGTCGTCAGCACTTGTAGGATAAGCGTTGTTGCTTTCTGCATTTGCGGTTAAACCAATCATGCCCATTGACATTACCATAATCAAGGTAAGCACAAGGCATAAAGCTTTTTTAAGTTTGCTCATAGTTTTTCGTCCTTTCACAAAAATTTCATTAACATAAATATAGCATACTTTTTTATTGGTTGCAATAACGAGGTTTAATTATCTTCGACTAATTTGTATTGCAAATTTCAAAATTTGATGGTATAATGTGCTTGCGACATAACTGCATACAACAACTTACGTTTTGAGGATGTATTTTTGCTTCTGGCAAAAATGCATACTCCGTTTTTACATTCTCAAACGTAGGTGTAAAGGTTATGTCGCAATAACTGGAGTTGCGTTTTTCGGTGCGTGGTTTCGGCTACGCACTTTTTTTTGTAATAAAAGAGCCTGCACAAAATATGCAGGCAACTGTTAAAGTGATGATAAAAATTCAGAAAGCTTTTTTCGCTGAGAGGGGGTAAGCTTTCTAACTGAGGCGATTAGCTTGTCCTCGTCTTCTTTTTCGGTGAAGAAAAAGACAAGCGAAACGTTAAGTGCGTCACAAATGTAGGAAAGATATTCTACGGTAGGGTTTTTATTGCCAAGCTCAATATCTCTAAGGTAGCTTTGAGATATACCTGCAACATTTGCCAGCTTATTTACTGACAAGCCTTTTTCTTGTCTTAGCTCTGTAATTCTTTTGCCTACATTCATAATTTGCACCTCTTTTCAATAATGATAGCATACCATATCTAAAGAGTTATAATTACATTTATAGTGTTGACAAATTATAACTAAAGAGATATAATTTGCTTATAACGCAGAGATGTGCTCGTTATTATTCCTAAACTTCGGAATAGCAAACAGGCGGCATAAGCCGCCTGAGGTGTTCCGAAGTAGCATAAAATAGCAAGTGACTAACTACGGTGTTCAGTTAGAAAAGTAAAAATATAAGAATGCAAAATAAATGACAGTCCTCTGCTGAGAACTGTCATTATTTTTTGGAGCTGGTGACGGGACTTGAACCCACGACCTGCTGATTACGAATCAGCTGCTCTACCGACTGAGCTACACCAGCGAATGAATAATTTTTAGCTAATTTATTATACTATATCCAAACGCTGTTTTCAATATTTAATTTAAAAACATTCATATTGCAAAAATATGTGATGATACTTCACGTTTTGATGAAAGTGAAAATTCTTCACTATACAATGTGGGTGTCGATAAATTAAATAGGGGGACAGAAAATGTCGAAACAATTAGGTAATAAGCTGAGTTTTCTCAGAAGCCGTAACGGCTTTACTCAAAATCAGATTGCCGAGCAAATTAACGTTGACAGAAGTACCTACAGTAACTACGAACGTGCCGTTACCGAGCCGGACGTGAAAACTATTAAGAAGCTTGCAAAGATTTTTGGCGTTGACGTAAATGAGCTTTTATCTTATGCAGATGAAAAGCCCAGAGTTGCCGACGGGGGAGGTATGGCTGTTTACAGCCTTACGAAAGAAGAAAAGGAGTTTCTTGTTTGCTTTAGGATGTTAAATGGTGACGAAAAGCAGGATATCCACAGCAGAATGAAGAAATTCATTAAGGATAAGCAATAAAATTTAAAATAACTCTTTACTTTTGGTTTTTTGCGTGGTATAATATCAAAGCTTAAGCCCCAACCGCAGATACGGGGTATGCCGAAAATCGGCACTTCACCGTCCCGTACCTATGATTGTGGGTAATATATTAAAAAGGTGGAATAAAAATGCTTAAAGAAGAAAAGCAGGCAATTATTGCCGAGTATGCAACACACGAAGGCGACACAGGTTCTCCTGAAGTTCAGATCGCTCTCTTATCCAAGAGAATTTCTGACCTTACCGAGCACCTTAAGGTTCACAAGAAGGACCATCACAGCCGCCGCGGTCTCCTTATGTTAGTTGGTCAGAGAAGAGCTCTTCTCAACTACCTTACAAAGGTTGACATCGAGAGATATCGTTCTATTATCGCTCGTCTCGGTATCCGTAAATAATTACGCTTTTAAAGGGCAGACGGCAAAAGCCGTTTGCCCTGTACTTCGTTTATTACAGGGTTTTATTTGTTGCAGATTAGCGGTAAAACGAGGCTTTGACACTTGATTTCAAGGCTTGGTTTTATTGCTAAATGTAACGTAAACTCTGTGAAATATATATTTTTACAGGAGGAATTTATTATGGCAAATTCTATGATGACTTTTGACAAGTACAGAACTTATGAAACCGAATTTGCAGGCAGACCTTTGGTTATCGAAACTGGTAAGACAACTCAGCTTGCAAACGGTGCATGCTTTGTTCGCTACGGCGAAACAGTAGTACACGTTGCAGTTACTGCTGCTGCAAAGCCCAGAGACGGCATTGACTTTTTCCCTCTTTCGGTTGATTTTGAGGAAAAGCTCTACTCTGTTGGTAAAATTCCCGGCAGCTTCTTAAAGAGAGAAGGCAGACCTTCTGAGAAGGCTATCCTTACAAGCCGTGTTATTGACAGACCTATCCGTCCTCTTTTCCCCAAGGATATGAGAAACGATGTTTCTATTGTTTGTACTGTAATGAGCGTTGACCCTGACTGTGCTCCCGAAATTGCAGCTATGGTTGGTGTTTCTCTTTCTCTTTCAATTTCCGACATTCCTTGGAACGGCCCTATCAGCAGCGTTTCTGTAGGTTACGTTGATGATGAAATCGTAATTAACCCCACAGCAGAGCAGAGAGAGCGTTCTAAAATGGCTACAACCGTTGCTTCGACAGACAGCCGCGTTGCTATGATTGAGGCAGGTGCTGACTGCGTAAGCGACGAGGTTATGTTTAACGCAATTATGGCAGGCCACGAGGCTAACCAGCCTATTATTGAGTTTATTAAGGGCATTCAGGCTGAGATTGGTAAAGAAAAGTTCAGCTATCCCTCAAACGAGCCTGACCACGATATGTTCGAGGCTATCAAGGCTTTCTCGGAGGAAGATATCAAGTTTGCTCTTGATACAGACGACAAGACAGTTCGTGACGAAAGACTCAAGCCCATTTACGAGGCTGTTCACGAGAAGTTCGACGAGATTTATCCCGAGTGTGAGGCTAAGATTGACGAGTGCCTTTACAAGACTCAGAAGTTTATCGTTCGCCGTTGGCTTTTAGACGAGCAGAAGCGTGTTGACGGCAGAGGTATGAACGACATTCGTCCTCTTGCTTCCGAGGTAGGCGTTCTTCCCAGAGTTCATGGTTCAGGTTTATTTACACGTGGCCAGACACAGGTTCTTACAGTTGCTACACTTGGCCCTGTTTCCGACCAGCAGCTTTTAGACGGTATTGATGAGGAAGAGTACAAGCGTTATATGCACCACTACAACTTCCCCAGCTATTCTGTTGGTGAAACAAAGCCCAGCCGCGGCCCCGGCAGACGTGAGATTGGTCACGGTGCTCTTGCAGAGAGAGCATTAGCTCCCGTAATTCCCTCTGTTGAGGAGTTCCCCTATGCAATCAGACTCGTTTCCGAGATTCTTTCTTCTAACGGTTCTACTTCTCAGGGTTCTGTTTGCGGTTCTACACTTGCTCTTATGGATGCAGGTGTTCCCATTAAGGCTCCTGTTGCAGGTATTTCCTGCGGTCTTATTACCGAGGGCGAGCGTTGGATGACAATGGTTGACATTCAGGGCGTTGAGGACTTCTTCGGCGATATGGACTTTAAGGTAGCAGGTACTAAGGACGGCATTACAGCTATCCAGATGGACCTTAAGATTTCCGGTCTTACTCCCGAAATTATCAAGGAGGCTCTTGAGAAAACTCACGAGGCTCGTAACTATATTCTTGACGAAATTATGCTTAAGGCTATTGCTGAGCCCAGAGCAGAGCTTAGTAAGTATGCTCCTAAGATGCTTACCACAACAATTCCTGCTGATAAGATTTCTGAAGTTATCGGTAAGGGCGGTAAGGTAATCAAGGAGATTCAGGCAGAGTGTCAGGTTAAGATTGATATCGAGGAAGACGGCGACTTTGGTCACGTATTTGTAAGCGGTGTTGATGCGGATAATTGTAAGCGTGCTTTAAGCATTGTTGAAACTATCGCAGTTGACCCCGAGCCCGGTGCAATGTTTCTTGGTAAGGTTACAAGACTTATGGAGTTCGGTGCTTTCGTTGAGATTGCTCCCGGCAAAGAAGGTCTTGTTCACGTATCTCAGCTTGATGTTAAGCGTACCGAGAAGGTGTCAGACGTTGTAAATGTTGGCGACGTTATCCGTGTTAAGGTTCTTGAAATTGACGACAAGGGCAGACTTAACCTCTCCCGTCGTGCAGTTTTAATTGAGGTTGACGGCTTAACTCCCGAGAACGACCCCGCAGCTGACAGACCTCGTCGTGAGGGCGGCAGAAACGGCGGTAACTTCCGCGGCAAACGTAATCATTAAGCATGGTGCCCCTACAGGGCGATTCGCCTGCGGACAGGTTTAATGTAGAGAAAACCAATGTTTAACGGCGGATTGAAATAACCTTAAAATATAGTTTATATATTAAAAATCCCTGTCGTGCTATTGCGACAGGGATTTTTATAATTTTATAAAATTTATCAAATGTTGTTGACAGATATAAATAGAAGTGGTAATATATAACAAAAGTCGGAGGTGATAACGATGAAAGAATATACTAATTTAGAAATTGAAGTTATTAACTTTAATAAAGCGGATGTTATTGTGGCATCGGGAGGAGATTCAGAGCACGATAACGGTTATATTAATTGGGACGACTTTGAATAATCTATATTAAAAGGTGCTGAGTGTAAAAACTCAGCACCTTTTTGTTATATAATGATTATTGTAGGGAATGGATTAATCTGTTCCAAAAGTTTTGATAACGGAACGCATAAATGCGTTTTCTACGAATGAATTTATCCAATATTAAAGATTTTAAGTTCTTTTTCTTTTATGATACCTAAGCCTAAGAACTTATCATTAAATTTTACTCTGAAAATTTCGTTTTCGGAATAGTCTTTTGGAAGTGTACGTAAGCGTTCTAACCCCAATGCGCCGCCATTTTTAAAGCGTATACTCTGAGCCTCGGACACATATACCTCTCGGTAAGTATCAAAAAGCCTTTCTATAGGGAGGAGTTTTGATTTGATTTCTTCGGGAGTTAAGCTT
Organism: Ruminococcus sp.; assembly: GCA_030525665.1. Lineage (GTDB taxonomy): Bacteria > Bacillota > Clostridia > Oscillospirales > Acutalibacteraceae > Ruminococcoides. Next base: position 9,011 of record JAUNEH010000043.1, on the reverse strand, counting down.
TTAAGCTCGTCCATAGAAATACTTTCACTTAGCGAAAATCCGCAGGCTTTTGTTCGTATAAGAGAGGTCATTGCCGCGAATGTATCTAAAGCCTTGCCGATGTCGTCAATAAGTGAACGAATGTACGTCCCCTTAGAACAACTTACCCTGATTTTTGCAGTCTGATTTTCTGCTGAAAAATCCTCGCAAACAAGGCTGTAAATGGTGACAGGGCGAGCTTCTCGCTTGACCTCTATGCCTTGTCGGGCAAGGTCGTAGAGCCTTTTGCCGTTCTGCTTTAATGCAGAGTACATAGGGGGAACCTGCAAAATTTCGCCTCGGAAATCAGCGAGAGTTGTTTCGAATTGTTCTTTTGTAACAGAAGACTTTTCTTCTCTTAAAATATTTCCCCAGATATCAAGGGTGTCGGTCTCTATACCGAATTTAAGCTCGGCTAAATATTCTTTATCGTGATTTGGAAGAATATCCTGAGCCTTTGTAGCCGCACCTAAAAGTATAGGGAGAACTCCTGTTGCGTTGGGGTCAAGGGTTCCGCAGTGACCGGTTTTCCTTTGACCAGATTTTTTTCGTGTAACGGCAACCGCGTCGAAGGACGTAAAGTCCATAGGCTTATTTATTATGAGAACGCCGTTCATAATATCTTCTCAGCCTCGTTTATAAGGGAGTCTTTTACAAAAACCAAAGTACCCTCTATAGTACAGCCCGAAGCGGCAACGTGACCGCCGCCTCCGAAAACAGAGCAATAGGCAGAGGCATCAACGCCTTCGTTGGTGCGAACAGAAATTTTGAAAATGCCGTCTTCTTTTTCGCGGATGGTGATGCCCATGAGTACGCCCTCAACACGCCTTGGAATAGAGGCAAGACCTTCTACCTCGTCATCACCTACGCCTGCTTTTTTTAGCATAGCTTGGGTAACAACGATAAGGGCAAGCTTGCCCGAAAGGTGAAGCTCTAAGGTGTTATATACTAACTTCTGTAATTCAATGCGGGCAGGGGACATAATCTCGAACATCTCGGCGTTAATTTTCTCCCAAGGGGCACCTGCCGCCATGGTTTTGGCGGCAATAAGGTGAGTTTTGGGAGTTGTGTTTGTATACCTGAAACAGCCTGTATCGGTAGAAAGTCCTGTGTAAATACAGGTTGCAATATGCTTGTTGAGGATTACACCCGTCATAAGCCCTAAGAGCTCAAACACAATCTCAGCCGCCGAGGCAGACGCACTGTCGATATATTTCATTTTTGCATCTATGGAGTTTGTGCCGTGATGGTCGATGCATATATCGATAATGTCCTTATATTTTTCCTCGTTTTCGCCTAAAAGTGAGGTTGCGGCGACATCTACGCTTACGACAAATTCACGCTCGAAGTCCTGTGTCTTTACGCCTTCTTTTAAAAAGGCGTATTTTTTTGCAGGCTCACCGCAGGTTACAACCCTTGCATTTTTGCCTAACTGCTGTAAAGCAGAGCAAAGTGCATAGGCAGAGCCTAAGGTATCGCCATCGGGATATCGGTGAGTGAGAATTTCGATATTATCCATGGTCATAAGCTTATCGGCAATAGCCTTAAGATTATTCATCTTGATCGTCGTCCTCTCTTTTTATATCAAGGTCGTGAAGAATCTTGGATATATTTGCACTGTATTCGATGGAATCGGTAGCTTTGAAGATAAGTGTAGGCACGTGGCGGATAGAAAGCCTAAGCCCTAACTCGCGTCGGATAAAGCCAGCGGCGGATTTGAGACCCTTGACTGCCTCGGTTGCCTTTGCCATACCTTCAAGAGCACTGATGTAAACAGTACAGTAGCTAAGGTCATTGGTGACCTCAACTCGGATAATGGATACAAAGGAGCCTGCAACGCGAGGGTCTTTTACCTCGCGTAAAATTGCAGTAAGCTCGCGTTTGATATCTTCGGTAGTTCTTGAAATTTTGTGACTTGCCATAAATTTACCTCCGGCTTAGTCCTCGCGGTATTCCTCAATAATAAATGCCTCGAAGATGTCGCCTTCTTTGATGTCGTTAAATCTTTCAAGACCGAGACCGCACTCGTAGCCTTCGGCAACTTCCTTAACAGCATCTTTGAATCTCTGAAGCGAGGAAACCTCGTCCTCGGCAATGATAATACCGTCTCTTACAACTCTGATTTTAGCATTTCTTGCAAGCTTTCCGTTCTTAACGTAACAGCCTGCGATTGTGCCGACAGACTTAATCTTAATAACGTTACGGCACTCTGCAGTACCAAGAATAACTTCTCTTGTTTTGGGTGCAAGCATACCCTTCATAGCGGACTCAATCTCTTCGATACAGTCGTAGATGATGGTGTAAAGACGCATATCAACACCGTCACGCTCAGCGTTTGTTGCGGCAACTGAGTCGGGGCGAACGTTAAAGCCTACGATAATTGCGTTTGAAGCGTTTGCAAGCATAACGTCGCTTTCATTAACAGCGCCAACACCCTGATGGATAACGTGAACGCGTACTTCCTCGTTACTGAGTTTTTCTAAGGACTGTCTTACAGCCTCTACAGAGCCCTGAACGTCAGCCTTAACTACAATCTTAAGCTCTTTAACCTCGCCAAGCTTCATCTGGTCAAAGAGGTTGTCAAGGCTTACCTTTGTCTGAGACTTAAAGAGTTCTTCTTTCTTAGCTGCCTTTCTTTCTTCTACAAGCTCACGTGCAAGACGCTCGTCACTAACTGCGTCGAAGGTGTCGCCACCTGTGGGCACCTCGGCAAGGCCTGTAATCTCAACAGGGACAGAGGGACCTGCAACCTTTACCTTTTCACCGCGTTCGTTGGTCATAGCACGAACACGACCTACGGCAGTGCCTGCTACAACGATGTCGCCTGTGTGAAGTGTACCATTTTGAACAAGAATTGTGGCAATGGGGCCTCTGCCCTTGTCAAGGCGGGCCTCGATAACTGTACCCTTAGCGGCACGGTCGGGATTAGCCTTAAGCTCTTTCATATCGGCAACGAGAGTTACCATTTCAAGAAGGTCGTCAATGCCCATACCTGTCTTAGCGGAAATGGGCATACACGGTGTATCACCGCCCCATTCTTCGGGGATAATCTCGTGCTCGGTAAGCTGCTGCATAACTCTGTCGGGGTTAGCACCAACCTTATCCATTTTATTAATAGCAACAATTACGGAAACGCCTGCAGCCTTGGCGTGGTTAATAGCTTCAATGGTCTGTGGCATAATACCGTCGTCAGCAGCAACAACAAGAATTGCTATATCTGTAACCTGTGCACCACGGGCTCGCATAGTTGTGAAAGCTTCGTGGCCGGGGGTGTCGAGGAAGGTAATGTCTCTACCGTTTACTACTACGCGGTAAGCACCAATATGCTGAGTAATACCGCCTGCCTCAGAAGCTGTAACGTTTGCATGACGGATGTAGTCAAGAAGCGAAGTCTTACCATGGTCTACGTGGCCCATAACAACTACAACGGGAGCACGATCCTTAAGGTTTGCCTCGTCATCAACTGTATCGTCAATAATTCTTTCCTCGATTGTAACAACGACTTCTTTTTCAACCTTTGCGTGGAATTCCATAGCAATAAGAGAAGCTGTGTCGAAGTCTACAGAGTCATTTTGGGTAACCATTGTGCCCATAAGGAAAGCCTTCTTGATAACCTCAGCGGCAGTAGCCTTGAGTCTTAAGGCGAGCTCTGTAATTGTGATTTCATCGGGAATTTTAACAGTTATGGGCTTTGCCTTACGCTCCTGAGCGATTCTTTTGAGACGCTCTGCCTCGGTTTCTTTTCTGGAGTTCTTGGGTTTATTTCTCTGCTGTGAACGCTGGTTAATCTTCTGCTTTGCCTTTGACATATTGCTGTCGGATTTAACCTTGTCGTAAGCTAAATTGTCGTACTTTTCGTTGTAACGCTCTACGTTTACGTCAACTGTACGTGTGTTAACAATTTTACCCTGAGCACGCTTTGACTTAATCTCGGAAGTGGTGTCAACGTCGTCATAGTTTTTGGGGTTTTTAGTCTTTTTCTCCTGAGGTTTTTCTGCAGGCTTTGTGTCGTTTTTAGCAGGAGCCTTTTCGCCCTTAAGGCTTGCTTCGAGCTCTTTTTTAGCCTGAGCTTTTTTCTCACGCTCTTCTTCCTTGCGTTTCTGCTCGGCTTCTTCTTTAGCTTCGATAGCCTTATCGCGTACTGCAAAGTATGAGCTGAGGCTTTCCAAATTATTTTTCTGTGTGAAATAGTCAAAAACAACGTCAAGCTCGGGCTCGTCGAGAGTAGTCATAGACTTTTTGGTTGTACCGCAGTACTTGGAAACAACCTCGATTACTTCTTTGCTTGAAACGTTAAGGTCCTTTGCGACCTCGTGAATTTTATATTTAATCATTCGGTTTCTCCTCCCTTATTGTTTTGGGTGATAAGCTCAGAAAGCTTTTTTGCAAAGCCGTCGTCTTCGACGGCAAGCACTGCACAGGTTTTGCCCAGTGCGAAGCTAAGCTCATCTTTAGAGTATTGTAAAATCTCATAGCCTGTTGTCTTGGTGGCTGAGATAATTTTTTTCTTTGTGTTTTCTGAAATGTCACTTGCTAAAAGCACAAGCCTTGCGTTGCCGGATTCTACGGACTCAATGACTGTGTCACAGCCGATTTTCATTTTGCCTGCCCGTCTGCAAAGTCCAAGGAAATTAAGAAGCTTATCATTCACCTTTTTTCAACTCCTCTTTAAGATTTTCGTAAACCTCAGAGGGGATGGCGGAAGAAAATGCTTTTTCAAGGCGTTTTCCTTTTATGGCTTTATTAAGACATTCTAAAGAGTTGCAGATGTAAGCACCTCTGCCCGGCTTTTTGCCTGTAAAGTCAAGCTCTATGCCGCCTTTTTCAAGGATTTCGCCGTTTTCACTTGTCTTGTCGGGAAGCCTTACTACACGGATAAGCTCACGCTTAGGTTTCATTTCATTACAGCCTGTGCATTTGCGAAGTGGAATTTTTTTCTGCTTCAAGAGTTTCCCTCCTGACCTTAAGCTTCTGCCTCTTCAGCTACAGCTTCATCCTCTTCGTCTTCACCGTAGAAGCCGCTTTCGGGACGGATGTCAATCTTCCAGCCGGTAAGCTTTGCGGCGAGACGGGCGTTCTGACCCTTGTTGCCGATAGCCAGTGAAAGCTGAGAATCGGGAACTGTTACCTTACAGCTCTTTGTGCCGTCCTCAGCAACAACTACAGAAACGACACTTGCAGGAGCAAGAGCAGCCGCAATGAACTTTGCGGGGTCTTCGTCGTAAACGATGATGTCGATTTTTTCGCCGCCAAGTTCGTCAACAATTGTGCCGACACGAGCACCGCGGTTGCCGATACAGGCACCTACTGCATCAACGGCAGGGTCGTTACTGATAACTGCCATTTTGGTTCTGGAGCCTGCCTCGCGGGAGATAGACTTAATCTCAACAATACCGTCGAAAATTTCGGGTACTTCTTTTTCGAACATTTTTCTTACAAAGTCGGGGTGAGTGCGGCTGATAATAGCCTTGGGACCGCGGTCGCCTACTCTTACATCAACGATGTAGATTTTAACGGAGTCACCTTCTTTAAGGTTTTCCTCGCCAACCTGTTCACTTACGGGAAGCACAGCCTCAGCCTTGCCGAAGCGGATTGTAGCGTTACCGGTTTTGGGGTCGATTCTTTCAACTGTTGCAGTAACGATTTCTTTGAGCTTTGACTGGAACTCTCTGAGCACCTGACCCTTTTCGCCGTCGCGGATGCCGCCGTGGATAACGTTTTTGGAAGCGGAAACTGCAATTCTGCCGAACTTTTTGGGGTCAAGGGGAATGCCGATTTCTTTGCCTACGGCAGCACGCTTAGAAATCTGCTTTGCGTCTTCTAAGAGAATTTCGTTAGCCTCGTCTTCGATTTCCTCAACTACTGTTTTAATCATCTTAACATTAAAGGTGTTTTTCTCGGCATCCATTGTGATGTCAATGTTTTCGTTGCCGTAAAGGTTTTTGCAGGCTACCACGATAGCACGCTTAATCTGCTCAATCATGTAGTCTACAGGGATACCCTTTTCCTTTTCAAGGAGCATTAACGCCTCGAATAATTCCTTGTTGTTCATTTTTTATAACCATTCCTTTCTGTATGTCTTTGTATATTAACTTTATATGTCAAGGTCATCTGCTTTTACCCAAGCAGTGTCCTTTTTTGTTATGGTAACCTGATTTTCGCCGCTATAGTCCTCGATAGTGAGGTCATTGCCGTCAAAGGCTTTAAGCACACCGCAGAACTCCTTACCTAAGCCTTCCATAGGTCTTATAAGGCGAACCTTGATGTCCTTGCCCACGTACTCCTTGAAATGCTCATCTCGGGCAAGTTCACGTTCAAGACCGGGAGAGCTTACCTCTAAAATATAATTCTGGCTGATAAAATCTTTTTCATCAAGCAAGGGGTCAACTGCTCGGGAAACATTTTCGCAGTCGTTGATGTTTACGCCGCCATCCTTGTCGATGAAAATTCTTAAGTACCACTCGGCACCCTCTTTTAGAAAGCGTACATCCCAGACCCTGACACCGAAATTCTCGGCAATGGGTTCTACAAGGGATTTTACGCTTTCGGCGATATTTGCACCTTTGCTCTGAGCCATAAATAACCTCCGAATAAAAAACTTAGGAGCGAGCCTTTCGGCTCACTCCTTAACCTTAAGGATATTAACTTAAGTAAATTATAACACCAATTATTGCAAAAATCAAGGCTTATTATGGTAAAATACTTTGTCATAAAAGCCAAATATGCGGGGTAAATTGCCCTTTGTAAAGGCGTTTTGACAAATTACTTCTTCTTTTTAAAGTTGCGGTAAAGAGTCCACGCAAGGGCAAGCACCTGTAAAACTGCGGCACAGATGTAGATAAGGCTTATGTTGTCGAAGCCGTTTATGAAGGTAAAAAAGGTTATCTGTATGCCCAGAGCACAGGTCCACACAAGAAGGCTTATGGAGAAAAACTGTACAGTGTGGTTCCACCATATACAGGCAAAAACAAGGTGAACAATTGCCGAAACAGGAATAGCTAAGATGTAGCTTATCCATGCCGCGGAAAATTCGGGCATAAAAACTCTTAGCCCAACAAACACAACTGTTGCCACAAGCCACACCAAAATAATTGACATTATGTCAATTAAAATGTGCCTGCGTTGGCGGGTTGGCAGGATTTTTTCCTCGGGCTTGTCTTCTGAAACAAGGTCGTTGACTGTAACGTCGAAAATTTCGGCAAGCTTTACAAGCACTGTCACATCGGGTATACCATCGCCGCGTTCCCACTTGGAAACTGACTTGTCAGAGTAGTTAATCATCTCGGCAAGCTTACCCTGAGTAAGGCCTGTGCGTTTGCGGAAATATGTAATGTTATTTGCAATTATAGATTTAAGCTTTTTTTCATCCATGTGAAAAAGTACCTCCGAAAAAGCTTTAAAAAGCAAGATTGTAGCTGAATTTCTACTGTAAGTAGAGCAGAAAGCTCTATTAATAGAGTAATAAATTCGGGCGAATTTGTCAACCCGAATTTTAAGGCTATGATAAATTTACGGCGTATCCGATTTTGAGTATATGAATTTCGGGCGGGGTGAAACCTCGCCCGAAAATTGTTACACAAAAGCGTTAGCCTTTATCGGATTGCAACACAATTTCGGTTTCTATATATTCCTTGGTTTCCATTCGGTAAAGCTTAAGGGTTACCTTGTCGCCTTCGCTATAGTTTGTAAGTGCGTTATAAATATCGCTAAAGGATGTGATTTCATAGCTGTCAAGGCTAACGATAATGTCGCCTTCCATAACTTCATCATTGTCACATGGTCCGTCTTCGATAACCTCGGAGATTAAAATACCCTGCGGAATCTGGTTGTAATAAGCTTCGCTTGCTGTTATAGCTGTACCCATAACGCCGATTTTAACTCTGTTTGACACGTAACCTTGCTTTATCAGGTCGTCTACAACCTCTTTTACTGTGCGGCTTGGAATAGCAAATCCCATACCCTCGTAATCTTCAGAAGCAATTTTTGCTGAGTTGACACCGATAACTTGACCGCAGAGATTTGACAGGGGACCGCCTGAGTTGCCCGGGTTAATGGCGGCATCGGTCTGGATGTATTTTACCTGAGTGGAAAGGTCAAGGGTTCTGTCCTTGGCGGAAATAACGCCTCTGGTCAGAGTGTTCTGAAAATCCATACCGCCGGGATTTCCTACGGCGATAACGTCTTCGCCGATAGAGGCAAGGTCGGAATCTGCAAACTCGGCAGGAATGAGGTTATCGGCGGTGATTTTAATAACGGCTAAATCTGTACGGGTGTCGAAGCCTACAACTTGTGCGTCGTAGGTGTTGCCGTCATCGAGAATAACGTCTACTATGTAAGCAGACTTGCTGTCGCCTATAACGTGACTGTTGGTTACGATATAGCCGTCGGTGTTAATGATTATACCTGTACCCTGACCTGCTAAGCTTTCTTTGTTGTTATCTTTGTAGCACAAAACGCCGACTGCTGAGGGAGAAACCTTTTCGAAGGCAGTCTGGTTGTTGTATTTTGAGGTGTCGTTTTTGTCAGCGGGATATTTGTTAAGTGTGATTTCACCATTGCTGTAAAGATGAGAGTTGTCAACAGCTTCGGTTACATTTTCGTCTGCCTCGGCAGGCTCGGTGGGTTTAAGCAAATCATATATAGGATTGTCAAGAATCGGAGAATCCGAGCCGTTATCTTTAAGCCCCATATAATAACCCAGACTACCTATGGTAGCAAGACTGAAAAGACCTAAAAGCACCCAAAGGCAGGTAAGCATAACCTTGGCACCTGCACTTTTTTTCTTGGGCAGAGGTGAATTATTGACAGGGGGATATTGAGTTTTATAGGGTGACTGATACCCAGACTGATAAGCAGGAGCCGTATAGCTTGCCTGGGGAGGAGTGTAAGGAGGCTGAGGCACATTTACGGCAGGCATTTCAGGCTGAGGCGAAAAAGGAGCCTCGTCGGGTATTGGTTTTGGAGTTGCCTCGGGAATAATTTCGGGAATAATT
>JAUNEH010000094.1:0-3903 GCA_030525665.1 Ruminococcus sp. | reverse complement strand
AGTATAAAGTATTTTGACTTGCATTGCGACACGCTTTACCGAGTATATACCGAAAATCTATCGGTAGATTCTGATACTTTAAACATCACAACGAATAAAGCTAAAAGATTTGACGAATACTCGCAGCTTATGGCTGTGTGGATTCCTGATAAAATTAGGGGACAGGCGGCTTTTGATTTATTCAAAGCGTGCACAGATGTTTATAAAAACCGCTACTTACCCCTTAATAACAGCAAAATTAATTTTATGCTTTCTGTGGAAAACGGCTCGGTTATTGGTGGCGATGTAAATAAAATTTCCATCCTTAGGGAATATGGTGTCAGAGCTTTAACGTTAGTTTATAATGACGTCAATGAGCTTGGAAGCGGTGCTTTTTCTGATTCTGACTTCGGTTTGACCAAAACAGGCAGAAAAGCGGTAATGGAACTTCAGAATAACGATATTTATATCGACCTTTCTCATTCAAGTCTCAGAACCTTTTATGACGTAGCCGAGCTATCTAAAAAACCTATAATTGCTACCCATTCAAATTCTTTTGCTTTGTGCCCACATAAACGTAACATTAATAACGAACAATTTGAAATTATCAAGAAATCCGGCGGTATAGTAGGCGTTAATTTTTATCCTCCTTTTTTAAATTCCGATGAAAGCAAAGCAAGCATCACAGATGTTTTAAGGCATATTGAGCATTTTCTTTCTTTAGGTGGAGAAGACACCATTTGTATAGGCTCTGATTTTGATGGTTGCGAACCTTTAGCAGAGCTTAATTCACTTGATAAAATCGGTGTTTTGTACGAAACTTTATTAAAACATAGATTTAATGAGCAAGTTGTACAAAAAATCCTTTACTATAATGCACATAATTTCTTTAGCTGATTTTGACTTTTACCAAACTTTAGTGTATAATAATATATTATTTTGGCTAAATAGGAGCTGATTTTAAAATGCTGTACATCAGTACAAGAGATAACTCTAAGAAAATAACCTCTGCCGAAGCAATCGCAAGAGGTATTTCTTCTGAGGGTGGCCTCTTTGTTCCCGAGTCGTTTCCTAAGTATGATGGTGTAACTTTTGAGACACTTCTGCTTATGGATTATAATGGCAGAGCTAAAAAGGTAATCGGTGATTATCTTACCGACTTCACTGCCGAGGAAATTGCTGATTGTGTTGACAAAGCTTACACCGAGGAGAAATTTGGCGGTGCTAACCCTGCTCCAATCAGTATAGTAAATCATGGCGACAATAAGCTTTGTCTTTTAGAACTTTTCCATGGACCTACATGTGCTTTCAAGGACATGGCACTTCAGATTTTACCCCATCTTCTCACTTGTTCTTTAAAGAAAACAGCAGATGGCAAGAAAGCTGTAATTCTTGTTGCAACAAGCGGCGACACAGGAAAAGCAGCTCTCGAAGGTTTTTCCGGTGTTAAGGATACCGAAATCGTTGTTTTCTATCCCAGCGATGGTGTAAGCCCTATGCAAAAGCATCAGATGGATACTACATTGGGCGATAACGTAAATGTCTGTGCAATTCGAGGCAACTTTGACGATGCCCAGACAGGTGTTAAGAAAATCTTCACTACAGACGATATCATCAAGAAGCTTGAGGATAACAATATGATGTTCTCCAGTGCAAACTCAATTAACTGGGGCAGACTTCTTCCTCAGATTGTTTACTATATTTCCGCTTACTGCGATATGGTGAACGCCGGTGAAATCATGCTTGGTGATAAAATTAATATTACAGTTCCCACAGGTAACTTTGGCAACATCCTTGCTGCTTACTTTGCAAAGCAGATGGGTCTTCCTGTTAACAAGCTTATCTGTGCTTCAAACTCCAATAACGTTCTTACCGACTTTATTGCAACGGGTACTTACGACAAAAACAGACAGTTTATTACTACTGTTTCACCTTCTATGGATATTCTCGTTTCAAGTAATCTGGAGCGACTCCTCTACCTCTTAAGCGGAAGAGACGACAATCTTGACAAGGAATATATGACTGCACTTAACAGCGGCGGCAAATACACAGTTAACGAAACTGTTAAAACAGCAGTTCAGGCAGATTTCTGCGGTGGTTGTTGTTCAGAAGAGGAAACAATAAACACAATTGCTTCTCTTTACAAAGACACTGGCTATCTCTGTGACACTCATACAGCGGTTGCTGTAAATGTTTACGAAAAGTACGTAGAAGCCACAGGTGACAAAACTCCTAACATTATCGCTTCTACTGCAAGCCCCTATAAGTTCTCACGTGCTGTACTTTCTGCTGTAACAGGTGAGGAAATCACCGAGACTGATGAGTTCGCAATCGTCGACAAGCTTTCAGCTCTTACTAATACTGAGATTCCTGCTCCTCTTGAAGCAACACGTACAATGGAGGACAGATTTAAAAATCTTATTTCTGTTGATGAGATGCCTCAGTACGTTGTAAACTCTCTGGAGCTTTGATAAATGATTTATGCAATAGCTGACCTGCACCTTTCCTTAGGTACCGATAAACCAATGGACATTTTCGCAGGTTGGAACGATTACACCAAACGCCTTGAAGAAAACTGGAAAAAGCTTATAAATGATAACGATACCGTTGTTATTGCTGGCGACATTTCCTGGGCTATGAAGCTTGATGAATGTTATGAGGATTTTTCCTTTATCCACAAGCTCCCCGGCAAAAAGCTTTTCTTAAAAGGCAACCATGACTACTGGTGGGGTACAAAGAAGAAAATCGATGAGTACCTTGCCAAAAACGGATTTGACAGCATTAAGGTCATTTTTAACAATGCCTATGCAGTAGAGGGCAAAGCTATCTGCGGCACTCGCGGATGGATTAGCGAGCCGGGTGGCGAAAAAGATGCCAAGGTGCTTGCCCGCGAGGTAGGCAGACTTAAAATGTCAATCTCAGAAGCAGTAAAAACAGGTCTTGAGCCTGTGGTATTTCTTCATTATCCGCCTGTATATGATACTGTTATCTGTGATGAAATTTTAGATGTGTTAAAAGAACATAATATCAAGCATTGCTATTACGGTCATCTTCACGGTGCGTATACCCACAGACACGCAATTACTGGGCTGTATGAGGGAATTAACTTTCACTTGATTTCATGCGACTATACAGGGTTCTTTCCTGTTCCTGTCGTCTGAATATACCAAAATTTTTAAGTTTTTCGGAGGAATTCAAAATGAGTCTTAAATCTTGCAATCTTAAGGAAACAAACAAGTACGAAATCGAGGTTTTTGTTGATGCTGAAACTTTCGAGGCAGCTGTACAGAAATCTTATAAGAAGAACATCAGCAAAATCAATATGCCCGGCTTCAGACGTGGCAAGGCACCTCGTCAGATGGTAGAAAAAATGTATGGCAAGGATGTTTTCTACAACGATGCTATCGAAGAGTGCTATCCCGCAGCTTTAGAGGCAGCAGTTCTGGAGGCTAATCTCAAGCTTGTTGCTACTGAAAGCTTAGAAGAAATCGACACAGAAAACGGTTTCACATTCAAGGCAATTATAATTGTTGAGCCCGAGGTTGAGATTGACGGCTACAAGGGTATTAAAGTAGAGTCTAAGGCTGTTCGTGTAACAGAAAAAATGATTAACGAAGAAATTGATAAGGTAAGAGACAGAAACAGCCGTATGGTAACTGTAACTGACAGAGCTGCCGAGAACGGCGACACTGCTGTAATCGACTACGAAGGCTTTGTAGACGGCGTTGCATTTGACGGCGGTAAGGCAGAAAACCACAATCTCCAGCTTGGTAGCAGTATGTTTATCCCCGGCTTCGAGGAGCAGATTGTTGGTCACAATGCTGAGGAAGAGTTCTCTATCTTTGTAACATTCCCCACAGAGTACCACGCAGAAAACCTTGCAGGTAAAGAGGCAGAGTTTAAGATTAAGCTTCACGAGATTAA
>JAUNEH010000042.1:0-14713 GCA_030525665.1 Ruminococcus sp. | reverse complement strand
AAAGCTTGCGAGGCAGAGGGTGCTGACGGCGTAAGCCTTATTAATACACTTCTCGGCATGAGAATTAATTTAAGAACAAAGAAGCCCATAATCGCTAACAAAATGGGCGGCTTCTCAGGCCCTGCGGTTTTCCCCGTAGCACTGAGAATGGTATATCAGGTAGCAAGCAATGTTAAAATTCCCGTTGTAGGTTTAGGCGGTGTAAGCAGGGCAGAGGATGTTATTGAGATGATGCTTGCAGGTGCAACTGCTGTTCAGGTTGGTGCCGCAAACCTTATCGACCCTGCAGCTTGCTCTGATATTATCGACAAGCTCCCAACTGTTATGGACAAATACGGTATAAATAAACTTTCAGATATTATAGGAGGCGCATTATAATGGGTAAGGACGTTATTGTAGCTTGTGACTTTTCAAGTGCACAGCAGGTATTTGACTTTCTCGATAAATTTACAGAGAGAAAGCCGTTTGTAAAAATCGGTATGGAGCTTTTCTATGCAGAAGGTCCCCAGATTGTAAGAGAGATTAAAAAGCGTGGTCATAAGATTTTCTTAGACCTTAAGCTACACGATATCCCCAACACAGTTAAAAAGGCTATGAATGTTCTTTCTAACTTAGATGTTGACATCACTAACCTTCACGCAGGTGGTACAACCCGTATGATGGAAGCTGCCCTTGAAGGTCTTATGAGAGAAGACGGCACACGTCCTCTTTTAATTGCTGTTACTCAGCTTACATCTACAGACCAGCAGGCTATGGAGGACGACCTTCTTATTAAAGAGCCTATTGACGAGGTTGTTATTCACTACGCAAAGAATGCCGCTAAGGCAGGTCTTGACGGTGTAGTTTGCTCTCCTCTTGAGGCGGGTAAGGTACACGCAAACTGCGGTGAGAAGTTCTTAACTATCACTCCCGGTGTTCGTTTTGCTGACGGCGATGTGGGAGATCAGAAGCGTGTTATGACACCTGCTCAGGCTAAGGAAATCGGCTCTGACTACATTGTAGTTGGCAGACCCGTAACCGCCGCCGAGGACCCTGTAGCCGCATATAACCGCTGTGTTGCAGAGTTCTGTGACTAATTAATACTTAAATAGATAAGGAGATAAATATTATGCAGAAGCTTATAGCAAAGGATTTACTTTCCATTAAGGCAGTTTTCTTCCGTCCCGAAGAGCCCTTTACATGGGCAAGCGGCATCAAAAGCCCCGTTTACTGTGACAACCGACTTACTCTTACAGCTCCCAAGGTAAGAACCGACGTTGAGGAAGGTCTCGCAAAACTTATTAAAGAAAATTATCCCGAGGCAGAGGTGCTTATGGGTACTTCAACAGCAGGTATTGCTCACGCAGCTATTACAGCTCACCTTTTAGATATGCCCATGGGTTATGTAAGAAGCGGTGCTAAGGACCACGGCAGACAGAACCAGATTGAGGGAAGACTTGAGAAGGGTCAGAAGGTTGTAGTTGTAGAAGACCTTATCTCCACAGGCGGCAGTGTTATCGAGGTTGTTGACGTACTTCGTGAGGCAGGTGCTGAGGTTTTAGGTATTGTTTCTATCTTTACCTATGGTATGCAGAAGGGTCTCGACCGTCTCGCCGCCGCTAACGTTAAGAACATTTCTCTCACAAACTTCGACGTAATTGCTGAGGTTGCTGCTGAGGAAGGCTACATCAAGGACGAGGACATTGCTCGTCTTATCGCATTCAGAAACAATCCTTCTGACGAAAGCTGGATTACAGCTAAGGCTTAAGCTATGAAAAGTCTTATTGATATTTTAGATTTTACGGTAGAGGAAATTGACGAGCTTCTTGTAGTTGCAAACGACATTATCGCAAACCCTAAAAAGTACAGCGAGATGTGTAAGGGCAAAAAGCTTGCTACACTTTTCTTCGAGCCTTCAACACGCACAAGGCTTAGCTTTGAAGCCGCAATGTACGAGCTTGGCGGCAATGTGCTTGGTTTTTCCGAGGCTGGTTCATCCTCCTCTGCAAAGGGCGAAAGCGTTGCCGATACAGCTAAAATGATTAGTTGTTATGCAGATATTATTGCAATGCGTCACCCCAAAGAGGGTGCACCTTTAGTTGCCGCTATGAACGCTTCCATCCCTGTAATTAATGCGGGTGACGGCGGTCATAACCATCCCACCCAGACCCTCACGGATTTACTTACAATCAACAGGGAAAAGGGCAGATTTGAAAACCTTAAAATCGGCTTTTGCGGTGACCTTAAATTCGGCAGAACTGTGCATTCTTTAATAAATGCAATGAGTCGTTATAAAGGTAACAAGATTTATCTTATTTCTCCTACGGAATTAAAGCTTCCTGATTACGTTAAGAAAGATGTCCTTGACAAAAACAGCATTGAGTATGTAGAGACCCAAAGCTTAGAGGACGTTATGCCCGAGCTTGATATTCTTTATATGACCCGAGTTCAGCGTGAGCGTTTCTTTAATGAAGAGGAGTATTTAAGACTTAAAGACAGGTATATACTTGTCCCCGAAAAGTTAGAGAACGCAAAAGAGGACTTAATCATTATGCATCCTCTTCCAAGGGTTAACGAAATAAGTGTTGCGGTTGATGACGATAAGCGTGCCTGCTACTTCCGTCAGGCACTCTACGGCAAGTATATCCGTATGGCACTTATTTTAAAGCTTCTTAAGGAGGCAGGCACTATATGAATATTGACTCCATAAAAGACGGTTTTGTCATCGACCATATCACTGCAGGCAGGGCTATGCGTATTTACGAGCTTTTAGGTCTTGATAAGCTTAGTTGCCCTGTTGCAATTATTATGAACGCAGGCAGTAAGAAGATGGGCAAAAAGGATATTATCAAGATTGACGGCAACGTTCCCCTTAGCCTCGAGGTTATCGGTTACGCCGACCCTAAGGTTACCGTTAATATTATTAAGGACTCAAAGCTTACCGAAAAGCTTACTATCCCTATGCCCGAAACCCTTACTAACGTAATTTTCTGCAAAAACCCCAGATGCATTACATCTGTTGAGCAGGAGATTGACCATATCTTCAAGCTTACAGACAGAGAAGAAAACGTTTACCGTTGCATCTACTGCGAAACAAAAGGTTAACCGCCCGTTAGCCCGTTAGCCACGGGAGGGCAAATCCGCCTTTGTAAAAGTTATATTAAACCAAAGCCTCGCTTAACGGCGGGGCTTTTACTTCTTTTTGCTTGAAACTTTTTCATATTGCTATTTATCTTTTCTTATGATATAATTTTATTGTAACCTGACAAGAAGATGTGTCTGACGGAAAGGTAACAGCTGAATTTATAAAACCGCCACTTTTATATGTGGCTTTAATATGCTGTTTGTTTTTCGCCATGCCCTTCTTGGGTGTGGCGATTTTTCTTGCCTCCCTTGTCTAAAAAGTAAGGGGGTAGAGCGTTAGCTCGGTGAAGAGATACACCTTGATTTAAGGAGATGCAAAATATGGAAACCCGTGTAGCAGTAATGAGCATTATTGTAGAAAATCCCGATTCTGTTGAGGAGTTAAATGCCCTTTTACATACCTTTAGCAATTATGTTATCGGCAGAATGGGTATCCCTTACAGAGAAAAGAATATAAGCATAATAAGTGTAGCGGTTGATGCACCTCAAAATGAAATTTCGGCTTTATCAGGCAAAATCGGTAAGCTTAAGGGTGTAAGTATAAAAACCGCTTACTCAGGAGTGATTTCAAGTGAGTAACAAAGCCTTTGAACTTTTAGATAAATTATCTGATACCCAAAGCCTTACGTTAGATGAATATAAGTTTCTTGTGGATAATTTTAGTGCAAAGAATGCAGATTACGCCGCCAAGCTTGCCGTAGAAAAACGTAAAGAAATTTACTCGAATTCGGTTTTTATCCGTGGTCTTATTGAAATCAGTAATATCTGCAAAAATGATTGCTACTACTGCGGAATCAGGTGTTCCAATAAAAATGCAGACCGCTACCGTCTTAGTAAAGAAGAAATTCTCGGCTGTTGCAAAACAGGCTACGGTTTAGGCTTTCGCACCTTTGTTATGCAGGGCGGCGAAGACCCGTATTTTACTGACGAGATTATGTGCGGCATTGTAAAGTCAATTAAAGAAAAATACCCTGATTGTGCCGTTACCCTTTCCTTGGGCGAACGCTCCAAAGAAAGCTATCAAAAGCTTTTTGATGCAGGTGCCGACAGGTATTTACTCCGCCACGAAACGGCGGATTCGTGCCACTATGCAAAGCTTCATCCCGAAAACCTTACCTTAGAAAACAGAATGGATTGTCTTAAAAATCTTCGTGAAATCGGATTTCAGGTGGGGTGCGGTTTTATGGTAGGCTCGCCTTACCAAACTACTGAGCATCTTGCAAAGGACCTTAAATTTATTGAGGAATTCAAACCCGATATGTGCGGTATCGGCCCATTCATTCCGCACAAAGATACACCTTTTAAGGATTTTTCGGCAGGCAGTGCATCTCTTACCTGTTATCTTTTATCCATAGTCCGCCTTATTAATCCCTCTGTTTTGCTTCCTGCTACTACAGCCTTGGGTACTTTAAGCGACAACGGAAGAGAAAAGGGGATTTTAAGTGGTGCTAACGTAGTAATGCCTAATCTTTCGCCCGAAATTACAAGGGCAAAGTACGAGCTTTATAATAATAAACTTTCCACAGGTGCCGAGTCGGCAAACGGTCTTGAAACACTCAGACGTAATCTGAGTGCAATCGGTTATGAAATCGTAGAGAGCCGCGGAGACGTAAAAAAGTAAAATCAGAAAGGAAGATATATATGAGTAATTACAACGTAAAATCTATGAAGGCAGAGGAGTTCATAAGCGACGCTGAAATCCGCGAAACTTTGGAGTATGCCGAGGCTAACAAGAACAACGTCGAGCTTATTGACAGTATCTTAGAAAAAGCAAAACCTCAAAAAACCGCCACAGGCTACATTTGTGCAGGACTTACCCACCGCGAAGCATCCGTGCTTCTTGCCTGTGAAATCCCCGAGAAGGTAGAAGAAATATTTAAAATCGCTGAGGAGATAAAGCTTAAATTCTACGGCAACCGAATTGTTATGTTTGCTCCTCTTTACCTTTCCAATTACTGCGTAAACGGCTGTGTGTACTGTCCTTATCACCTTAAGAACAAGACCATTGCTCGCCGTAAGCTTACTCAGGAAGAGGTTAAGGCAGAGGTTATTGCTTTGCAGGATATGGGTCACAAGCGACTTGCCATTGAAGCAGGCGAGGACCCTGTTAATAATCCGATTGAGTATATATTGGAGTGCATCAACACCATTTACTCTGTAAATCATAAGAATGGTGCAATCCGCCGAGTTAACGTTAATATCGCCGCAACTACCGTTGAGAATTACCGCAAACTGAGAGATGCAGGCATTGGTACATACATTCTGTTTCAGGAGACTTACCACAAAGAAAGCTACCTTGAGCTTCATCCCACAGGCCCCAAGCACGACTATGCTTATCATACCGAGGCTATGGACAGAGCTATGGAGGGCGGAATTGATGACGTAGGTTTGGGCGTTCTTTTCGGACTTGAGCTTTACAAGTACGAGTTTGCAGGCTTACTTATGCACGCCGAGCATCTTGAGGCGGTTCACGGTGTAGGCCCACATACCATAAGCGTGCCCAGGCTTAAAAAGGCAGACGACATTAACCCCGACGATTTTGATAACGGCATTGACGACGATACTTTTGCAAAAATCACCGCTTGCATCCGCCTTGCTGTTCCTTACACAGGTATTATTATTTCTACCCGCGAGTCTCAGGCTGTTCGTTCACGGCTTCTTAATTGCGGTGTTTCTCAGGTAAGCGGTGCATCACGTACTTCTGTCGGCGGATATACCGAGGCTGAGCGTCCTCACGACACCGAGCAGTTTGACGTTTCTGACCAGAGAACCCTTGATGAGGTTGTCCGCTGGCTTATGGAAAACGGCCACATCCCCAGCTTCTGTACAGCTTGCTACCGATTGGGCAGAACAGGCGACCGTTTTATGAGTCTTTGTAAGAGTGGTCAGATTGTTAACTGCTGTCATCCCAATGCTTTGATGACATTAACCGAGTTTCTGGTAGACTACGCAAGCGAAGAAACCAAAGAAATCGGCTATAAGATGATTGAGGAAGAGCTGAATAAAATTACCAACCCCAAAGTTTTGGAGATTGCCAAGGATAATATCGAGAGTATCAAAAACTCTAACCGCCGCGACTTCCGTTTTTAACCGTTAGCCACGGGTCAGCCACCCGATGGCGTATCGCCTTTGGGTAGGTTACATTAAGAGGTAACCTATCATCAACGGCGGATAGTATCATTAACTTAAGGAGGCAAATTATGAGCCTTTCAAATACACCATCTTCCGAGCGTGTTCATATTGGCTTTTTCGGACTAAGAAATGCAGGCAAGTCAAGTTTAGTCAATGCCGTAACAGGGCAGGAGCTTTCTGTAGTTTCCGATGTTCTGGGCACTACCACCGACCCGGTTAAAAAGGCTATGGAGCTTTTACCCTTGGGCCCGGTTGTAATTATCGACACCCCCGGCTTTGATGACACAGGAACTTTAGGAGAAATGCGTGTAAAGAAAACCCGCAAGGTTTTGGCATCGGTTGATATTGCCGTTTTGGTTGTTGATGCTCAAAAAGGCATAACTGATGATGACGAAACACTTATGGGACTTTTCAACGAGCGTAAAATTCCCTTTGTAATAGCCTACAACAAGGCTGATTTAGCAGAAATCAAGCCCCAAAATAAAAACGAAATCTTAGTCAGTGCCAAGGATAATGTTAATATAACTGAGCTTAAAGAGCTTGTTGCAACTCAGCTTAAAGTTAAAGAAGAAAAGTTCATTCTTGCCGACTTGGTGAACGAGGGTGACACCGTTGTTCTTGTTACGCCTATTGATGAATCTGCACCAAAAGGCAGGCTTATTCTGCCTCAGCAGCAAACCCTCAGAGAACTTCTTGATTTACACTGTAAGCCTATGCTTTGTCAGCCTCAGGAACTTAAAAGTACCATAGAAAATTTTAAGGTTAAGCCTAAGCTTGTTGTTACCGATTCACAGGTTTTCGGTGCGGTGTCAAAGGATGTGCCTGAGGACATTGACCTTACATCTTTCTCTATCCTTTTTGCACGCTATAAGGGCGACCTTGAGGCACTTATTAAAGGTGCGGCAACACTTAAAAAGCTTAAGGACGGAGACAAGGTGCTTATAAGCGAAGGTTGTACCCACCATCGCCAATGCGGCGACATAGGCACAGTAAAGCTTCCTAAGTGGATAAAGGACTTTACAGGCAAGGAAATTGACTTTAGCTTTACAAGCGGCGGCGATTTTCCTGAGGACTTGTCAGATTATGCCTTGGTGGTTCATTGCGGCGGGTGTATGCTGAATAACCGCGAGATGGCTTATCGCATAAATTCTGCTAAGGCAGAGGGTACACCTATTGTTAACTACGGAGTTCTTATTGCCCATGTCCATGGCATATTAAAACGCAGTCTTTCGCCTTTTAAAAATCTTAATGCATTGCTTGAGGAGTAATTATGTTACAGCTTAAAAACGGCAGACCCGATAACTTTGAGGATAGGGTAGAGGTAGAAAAGGCGGTTTATGATTTTTTGGATAGTATTAGCGTAAAGTACCAACGTCTTGATCATGAGCCTGCATTTACAATGGAAATCTGTGCCGAGATAGACAAGTCCTTAGGTGCATTAATCTGCAAGAATCTTTTTCTTACCAACCGTCAGAAAACCGACTTTTACCTGCTTATGATGCCGGCGAATAAAATTTTTAAGACAAAAGAGCTTTCAAAGGCTTTAGGCGTTTCTCGTCTTTCTTTCGGTGACGGCGATAAGATGCATGAGCTTTTAGGTACTGCTCCCGGCAGTGCAAGCGTTATGGGACTTATGAACGATAAAGAGAATATAGTCCGCCTTGTAATCGACGAGGACATTTTAAGCAAAGAGTATTTCGGTTGCCATCCTTGCGTGAATACCTCAAGTCTTAAGATAAAGGTAGGGGACTTGTGCGAAAAAATCCTGCCACATTTAAATCGTACGTACACAGTAGTAAAGCTTATGGGCGAAGACTGATTATCGTAGCCTTTATTTCTTTATTGAAATAATAAACTGTCATTTTTCATAGGTATTTGCCTTAGAAATTTATACCTTTTACAAAAATCAGAAACATAATTGACACTAATTTTACAGGGTGATATAATTATTATGTTTTAGTATGTAGTAATTTTAAATTACATAAATTTTGCCGAAAGGCGAGGAGGAAAAACAATGAAAAAGGCACTTTCTATTCTCTTGGTTCTCGTGCTCTGCTTAGGTACATGTATGGCATTTGCAGGCTGCGGCGAAACCACAACAGGCACAGATAAGGCTGATGTTAAGGTTGGCTTCATCTTCCTGCACGACGAAAACTCAACTTATGACAAAAACTTCATGGACGCAGCAAAGCTTGCTTGCGAGGAAATGGGCGTTGAGTATGCTCAGAAGACTCAGATTCCCGAGTCCAACAAGTGCTACGATGCAGCAGTTGAGCTTATCGAGGTTGACGGCTGTAACGTAATCTTTGCAGACAGCTTCGGTCACGAGGCTTTCCTTATGGATGCTGCTAAGGATTATCCTGACGTTGAGTTCTGTCATGCTACAGGTACACAGGCTCACACAGCAGGTCTTGACAACTTCCACAATGCTTTTGCTTCTATCTATCAGGGCAGATACCTTGCAGGTGTTGCCGCAGGTATGAAGCTCAACGAGATGATTGAGTCCGGCAAAATCACAGCTGACAAGGCTAAGATGGGTTATGTAGGTGCATTCACATATGCAGAGGTTATGTCAGGTTACACATCCTTCTACCTCGGTGCAAAGAGCATCTGTCCCACAGTTACTATGGACGTTAAGTTCACAGGTTCTTGGTACGACGAGCAGTTAGAGAAGGAAGCAGCTCAGGCTCTTATCGAGGGCGGTTGTGTTCTTATCAGCCAGCATGCTGACTCTATGGGTGCTCCCACAGCTTGCGAGACAGCAGGTGTTCCCAACGTTTCTTACAACGGTTCTACTCTTACTGCTTGCCCCAATACATTTATCGTTTCTTCACGTATTAACTGGGCTCCTTACTTCAAGCATATGATTGAGTGCGTTCAGACAGGCAAGGCTATCGAGGCTGACTGGACAGGTACAATCGAAACAGAGTCCGTTGTACTTACAGAGGTTAACGAGGCTGCTGCCGCTGAGGGTACAGTAGCTAAGATTGAAGAAATCAAGGCAAAGATTCTTGACGGTTCCTTAAACGTATTCGATACAGCTAACTTCACAGTTGGCGGCGAAACACTTACAAGCTATATGGCAGACGTTGATTTCGACACAGCTTATGAGAAGGACACAGAGGTTATCGAGAACGGCGTATTCTATGAATCCAAGTTCCGCAGTGCTCCTTACTTTGATTTAAGAATTGACGGTATCAACCTCCTTGACGAGGCATACTAATATTATTTAAGCTGACAAGGGCGGGGCTTCAAAACCCCGCCTCGTTACTATATTGGCGTTTAGGTTTTAAAAGAGAATTCATATTAAGATTAAATTACAGGGACGATTATTAATCGCCCGACACGCTTATGTTACATCAATGCTTAGCGGACGAAAAATATATGTTCCTATGTGAATCTTCTTTTAAAAGTTAAATGGAGAAAAGGGGTTTTAAATTTGGGAAATAACATAGCAATTGAGCTAAAGAATATTACCAAAACCTTTGGTCCTAAGGTTATTGCCAACAAGGACGTTAACCTTACTGTTTTTGGCGGCGAAATACTTTCTATTCTCGGCGAAAACGGTTCGGGCAAAACTACCCTTATGAATATGATTTCGGGTATTTATTTTCCCGACGAGGGTCAGATTTTTGTTAACGGCAAGGAGGCGGTAATTGCCTCGCCTAAGGATGCCTTTCAGTACGGCATTGGCATGATTCATCAGCATTTCAAGCTGGTTGACGTTTTCACCGCCGCCGAAAATATTGTTTTAGGTGTTAGTGACGGCAGATATAACCTTAAGAAAAGCAAGGAAAAAATTAAGGATATTTGCGAAAAATACGGCTTTAATATTGACCTTGATAAAAAGATTTACACTATGTCTGTTTCCGAAAAGCAGACGGTCGAGATTATCAAGGTACTGTACCGCGGTGCCGACATACTTATTCTTGACGAGCCTACCGCTGTGCTTACTCCTCAGGAGACAAAAAGGCTTTTCGACATACTTCGCAATATGCGTGAGGACGGCAAGGCAATTATTATTATCACCCACAAGCTTAACGAGGTTATGGAGATTTCCGACCGAGTTGCTGTACTTCGCAAGGGCGAAAACGTAGGCGTGGTAAATACTAAGGATGTAGACCCCTCAAAGCTTACCGAGCTGATGGTTGGTGACAAGATTGAGCTTAACATTAACCGCACAGAGCCTAAAAACGTTGCCGACAGATTGGTGGTTAGGGGTATTACCTGCTTTAACCGCGAGGGCGTAAAGCTTCTTGACGACGTTACCTTTACCGCTAAGTCAGGCGAGATTTTAGGTATTGCAGGTATTGCAGGTAGCGGTCAGCGTGAGCTTTTAGAGTCAATTGCAGGTCTGCAGAAGCTTCAGAATGGTGAGATTATCTACCATAACCCCAAAACAGGCAATGCCGAAAATTTAAGAGACAAGACTCCTATGCAGATAAGAAACTTGGGCGTACGTCTTTCTTTCGTTCCTGAAGACCGACTTGGCATGGGTTTAGTAGGTAATATGGATATAGTTGACAATATGATGCTCAGGAGTTATAGACGCGGTAAGGGTATGTTTTTACACCGCAAAAAGCCTAAAAACCTTGCAAACGAAATCGTCGAGAGGCTTCAGGTTGTAACCCCCAGTGTGTCTACACCTGTTCGCAGACTTTCGGGCGGTAATGTTCAGAAGGTACTTGTAGGACGAGAGATTGCGTCTTCGCCTACAGTATTAATGGTTGCTTACCCTGTACGAGGACTTGACATAAACTCCTCATATACAATTTTTAACCTTCTTAACGAGCAGAAGGAGCGAGGTGCCGCGGTTATCTTTGTAGGTGAAGACCTTGACGCACTTCTTGAGCTTTCTGATCGTATTATGGTTATCGGCTCGGGCAGAATTACAGGTACAGTTGATGCCCGTACCGCTACTAAAGAAGAAATCGGTCTTTTAATGACAAAATCCACCAAGGAAGGGGAGGGTGATACTAATGACTGATATAAAAAAGACTAAGCATCACCGCGAGCCTTTGGTGCACATAGTCAAGCGTGACGATTTGGCGTGGTGGCAGGCATGGCTTATCCGCATAGCCGCCATTGTAATTGCCGTTTTGCTTGTTGGTTTTATTTCGATGCTCCTTACTAAGGAAAGCTTCGGCGAAATTTATAATATTATGATTAAGGGCGTTTTCGGCAGACTTTTCGAAGGCGGCTCTACCACAATGCTCTGGAAGTTTTTACAGGAAACTGCAATCCTTTTGTGTTTAGCACTTGCGGTTACTCCTGCTTTTAAAATGAAGTTCTGGAACTGCGGTGCCGAGGGACAGGCTCTTATGGGCGGCTTAGCCTCTATGATTTGTATGATAGAGCTGGGCGACAAGCTTCCGTACCCTGTGCTTCTTGCAGTTGTTTTCATTACAAGTATGCTTGCAGGTGCTTTGTGGGGTGTTATTCCTGCCATTTTCAAGGCAAATTACAACACCAACGAAACACTTTTTACCCTTATGATGAACTACGTCGCTACTCAGATTATTAAGTACTACGTTTATATCGTTGGCGGCGGCTCCAATACAATTCAGCCTGTAGAGGCAGGTAACCTGCCTATGATAGGCGGTAACCGCTATCTTTTAAATGTGCTTATTGTAGCTGTGGTGACAGTTGCTGTGTTTATTTACCTTAAGTACAGCAAGCAGGGCTACGAAATTTCGGTAGTAGGCGAAAGCCAGAATACCGCAAGATACGTTGGTATTAACGTTAAAAAGGTTATTATCCGCACAATGCTGATTTCCGGTGCAATCTGCGGTATTACCGGTATGCTTTTGGTTGCAGGTACAGACCATTCTATCAATACCAACACAGTCGGCGGACAAGGCTTTACTGCTATTATGGTTTCTTGGCTTGGTCAGTTTAATCCCTTTATAATGGTGCTTATGTCTGCACTTACCGTATTTCTCAGAATGGGTTCGGGTAAGGTTGCTGACACCTGCTCGCTTAATCCGTCATTGGCTGATGTATCGGTAGGCATTGTAATTCTGTTTGTTGTAGGCTGTGAATTCTTCATCCGTTATTCGGTTAAGTTTAAGCACAGCAAAAAGGAGGTTAAGGCATGATTATTTCTTTCATTTGCCGTGCTATACTTTTAGGCGTGCCTCTTCTTTTTGGCTCGGTGGGTGAGATTATCACCGAAAAATCCGGCCATCTTAACCTTGGTATTCCCGGCGTTATGTATGTGGGTGCCATTAGCGGTGTTATCGGCTCCTTTATGTACGAAAACGCCTGCGGTAACGACATAGCAAGTATGAACCCGTTCCTTGCGGTTTGTATTCCTTTGCTTTGCTCTATTATCGGCTCTGTAATTATGGGCCTTATCTACAGCTTTTTTACCGTAACACTCAGAGCTAATCAGAACGTTACAGGTCTTGCACTTACTACCTTCGGTATTGGTCTGGGTAACTTCTTCGGCGGCTCTCTTATAAAGCTTGTAGACAGCGACATGCCCTCTATTGCTCTTAAGTCAAGCGATTTCTTCAAGGCTCAGCTTCCTTTTGCTGATGATTTGGGCGGGGTAGGCAAGTTGCTTTTCTCGCATGATTTCTTAACCTACCTTGCAATCATTATTGCTGTTGTTGCAACCTTTGTTTTGAAACGAACAAGAGTGGGACTTAACCTGCGTGCAGTAGGCGAAAATCCTGCCACAGCAGATGCGGCAGGTATCAACGTTATAAGATACAAATACGTTGCAACCATGATAGGCTCTGCCGTTGCAGGCTTAGGCGGTTTGCAGTATGTAATGGCTTATGCTGACGGTGTATGGTCCAACAACGCATTCGGTGACCGCGGTTGGATGGCAATTGCACTTGTAATTTTTGCACTTTGGAATCCTTCTCTTGCTATTGCAGGTTCCTTCCTTTTCGGTGCACTTTGCAATGCAAACAACTACATTCAGGGCTTGGGTACAGAAACTCAGGAGCTTTTCAAGCTGTTGCCTTACGTTGTTACAATCATTGTTCTTGTATTTACAAGCATGCGTAAAAAGCGTGAGCACCAACCCCCCGAAAGCTTAGGACTTTCATATTTTAGAGAAGAAAGATAGTTACAAGCTCTCCGATTTTTTCGGAGAGCTTTTTTGATGAAATATTGTTTCACAATATGAAATACGCAAGCGTATGAAGTATCTGTCGATATGAAGTATTTGCCAAAGGCAAATATGAAGGGTCGCTACGCTCCGATTTATAGTAAATAAAATTTGATTGCACGCGTCAGCGTGGCACCGACATATTTACACAGTAAATAATTCATACGACTTGCCGTACTTCATTTGCCGTAAGGCAAACTTCATATTGCGTAGCAATACCTCATTTTTACATCCAACACGAAAAACACCACCGAGGCTTTAGTTTTCCTCGGTGGTGTATTTATATTTTAACTTCCAAATTCCCTATTAATAATTTTTGTTTACTACAATCATTTCGGTTTCGTCGTCGGCAGAACCGATAATGCCAAGGTCAGAGTCGTCGTCATACCAATCAAAATGCATGTAGTCGCCGTAGAAGTATACGTCCTTTAACTCGGCGGATACTGTACCCGAAAGCTTCACAGCTTTTTCTGCTGTGTAATTGATAAGATAAGTGTCTCCCTTTGAATCCCGCTGAATGTCAAAGCCGTCAAGCACTTCGGCAAGCACGCCGTCGGCGTCGCATTTATACATCATACCCATAAGGCATTCGAAGCTGTAATCCTCAGAAATTTCGTCATAAAGCTGGCTTGACATTTTTTCGGGGTTTTTAATGTAACCCAGTATTTCCTTGCTGGCTTCTTCGTTTGCAACACCTAAGGTGTAGTAATAGTAGTAGTATAAATCATCCTGCATATCCTCGACCTCGTATTCGAAGCCGATTCTGTCCAAGACACCGTTTTCGATAATCTCAACGTACTTGTCGTAATCTTTTTCATTGCAGAAATATGTGCCTGAGCTGTAGTCGGTGTAGTAGGTAGAATAATTAATTAAATCTTTTCCTTCTTCAAATACGCTTACGTCGTAAATGCAGAAGATATCGCTGATAGAGTTATAATCAGAGGAGTAGCAGTACGTATCCGAAAGAAGCACAGGTACGTCTTCGTCGGTTACAACTACAGAATCGGCTCCGTAATATCTATCGTAACTTGAGTACAGGTTTGCATTGTCGGGAAGTCTTTTGTAGGTTTCGCCGTTAAACGTAATTGTCATTTTATCTTTGCTTAAAATCGCATGATTTGCCTTCATTTCGTCAAGGTAGTCACAGCCTGCAAAAAGTGCGGTTAATGCCACGATAGAAAGGCACAAAGCAATAATTTTAATAATTCTTTTCATAGGTGCCTCCTTACTCAAGGTTGAGCTTTTTCTTCATAATAGTGTGTGCCACAAGGTAGTAAACCGTACCCATTATAGCCTCGAATACGATAAGAGCGATAAGTGCCACATGCACAAACT
>JAUNEH010000093.1:3785-4041 GCA_030525665.1 Ruminococcus sp. | reverse complement strand
CATCGATTCATCCCAGTCAGAGGGATCTCCGTCGACAGTGATTGAAGACGAGAATTTGCCCAGCTGCATATCGGGATTTGTAGCGTAGTTTCCGCCTACAGCGGCTGTTGTAGCACCATCTGTAGGTGAATAAAAAGAAGCCTCGGTTGCCTTGAAGGTTTTATAATATTTTAACTCGGTTACTGTAACAGTACCATCTTTACCCTCAGCTTTAAGTGTAAGGGTTACCTCGGAGTTGCCGATTTTGCCTTGACCT
>JAUNEH010000093.1:0-3744 GCA_030525665.1 Ruminococcus sp. | reverse complement strand
CAATAGTAGTACGCTCAGTATACTCAAACTCGGCACCATTATCAACAGAATAACTGCCCTTAACTGCATTTTTAAGGTCGATATCTACGTTAAGTGCATCTGAACCAAACTTTGTACCCGAAGCAACGTATGCAAAGCCGTAAGGCTTGGAGTCAGGCTTACCGTAATCTACCCATTGCAAATCTTCCGACAAAAGCTTACACTGCCCCACCTTAAGAGCAAGTCCGCCTGCTTCGGGATACTGCTCGGAGCCGTCTAAATCACCGTCAAGACCGTCATTGAAAATGATACTTTCTGACTTATAGGTACTGTCGAAAGTAAGGTAATATAAACCCGAGTTCGAATCAAAGCTCATTGCCTGACCCGGCCAATCGCCATTTTCCTTGGTACCGTAAGCATAGCAATAAACGTTTTCCCAATTGTATTTGGAGTTATCGAAATATACAATTGACGCACCAACAGGCGAGTCGGTCTTTGTATATGTATATATTTTCTCCACGGCATCTGCACCTTCGCCTGCTTTGAGGGTAAGCACAAACTTATCGCCTGCTTTGCCATCTTTGCCGATAGTTATCGTATCGCCATCAGCAAACTCAAGCTCTTCGCCGCCGTTTAATGAATATGTGCCTGTAGAAACCTCGGTTAGCGAAAGTTTAACCGTAAGACTGTCTAAAAAATCGCAATCTTCAACAGAAGCAGACACCGTAACACCAATACCTTCAAAAGCTTTCCAAGAAAGATTCCAGCACGGATTGCCGTAATCGTTATTACCGGCTGACGTACCTATAACGCCAATCTGCCCATCTTTAGGAAAATTAAGATTTACAGTCTGATGGGGATTGCTGACATTTTCAGAACCACCATCGTTAATATTAAACTCTGTGAAAGACGTGGTTGCTGTAAAGGAGTAAATATTACCATCAACCTTGGTCATCTTAACACCGGGCCAGCTTGGAGCACCTGAGCCTGACCACCAATAGACGTAGACGTCGCTGTTCCAGTCAGAGGGCTTTTCGAAATAGAAGGTATCCCCTGCCGCCGCGTTTACTGTCGCCATAACACTCAAGGCACTTAAAGCCATAACAAGTGCTAAAATTAAGCTTAATAATTTATTACTCTTTTTCAATTTAATCTCCTCCCTTTGAGATAAGAATATAAATATTATATATCTTTTTCCACTTATTAACAATGGTTTTCAACGCAAAAAATAATTTTTGTCTATTTTTACAATAATATGTCAAAAAATAATAATATACCGACCTATAACATTGAAACTTTTTTAAATTGCTGATATAATCTAAGGCACGAGGTATTATTATGAGAGAATTAACTGTTAACAAAAATGACGCAGGTCAACGCTTAGATAAATTTCTTTATAAAAAATTTAAAACAATGCCGAAATCCCTGATGTACAAATACATCCGCATAAAGTGCATTAAGATAAACTCTAAAAAATGCAAAATAGACGATGTACTTAAAGAGGGCGACGTGCTGACCTTTTACATAAAAGACGAATTTTTCGAGGAGGTTCCCGAAAGCTACGACTTTATGAAAGCACCGAAAAAGCTCAGCATTGTTTACGAAGACGATAATATTATGCTCATCGACAAGCCTCAGGGACTTTTAGTGCATCCGGACAAGGAATATCACTTTGACTCGCTTGTGGCAAGGGTTAAGCATTACCTTTATGACAAGGGTGAATATAAACCTAAGGAGGAAAACTCATTCTCCCCTGCTACTGTTAACCGCATTGACCGAAACACAGGCGGAATTGTAATTGCTGCTAAAAACTCACAGGCTCTTAAAGCCCTTAACCTTCTTATGAAGGAAAGAAAGATAGATAAGTACTACCTTTGTCTTTGCGAAGGAACCTTCACGAAGAAAGAAGGCATTATTAAAAGCGGACTTAAGAAAAACGAAAAAAGTAACACTGTTACCAAAGTAAAGCTTGGCAGTACAGACAGCAAGGAGTCGGCAACACAATACAGGGTTATTGACGAAAAGGACGGATACTCTCTTGTAGAGTGCAAGCTTCTGACGGGCAGGACTCACCAGATAAGGGTACATATGGCC
This sequence comes from Ruminococcus sp., assembly GCA_030525665.1. Classification (GTDB taxonomy): domain Bacteria; phylum Bacillota; class Clostridia; order Oscillospirales; family Acutalibacteraceae; genus Ruminococcoides. The sequence goes on along the minus strand of JAUNEH010000093.1, from coordinate 1,671 downwards.
TCACTTAAGCACCCTTTGGCAGGTGACACAAAGTACGGCGGTAAAGCACTTAAAATCCACGGAAACATAGGACAGGCACTTTACTCGTACAAGCTGAGGTTTACCGGCTGTGAAGATACCGCAGTTGCATATCTTGATGGCAAAGAATTTGAAGTAAATAATATTTGGTTTGCAAAAAACGGACAAATCTGCCTTTGATTTGTCCGTTTAATTTTTAGTATAATATTTTCATAAACGCCGCCATTGTACCGCGTTTGCCCCCCGTTGCTCTGTGCGACCACAAAAGGTCAGCATTGCATCTTGTGCAAAGGTCAGAAATAATAATATTTTCCTCCTTAACACCTTTACTCATAAGCAACAGCTTGTTGGTAAGGGCAAGGTCTGCCATATATTTGCCATTTTCTTTTGCTGATAAAACCGAAGCCGTATCAATTTCGGTTAAAGCTTTGAAGTAACTTGCACAGCCTTCGTCAATTTCGTAACAGCACTTGCCGATAACCGGACCAATGGCACATATTAAATCCTCGGGGTTTGTAGAAAACTCGCTTGCCATTTCCTTTACAACGTTAACCGCAATTCTATCCACCGTACCACGCCAACCTGCGTGTGCAAGACCGATTGCGTGAGTTTTTTTGTCAATAAAAAATATGGGCGTACAGTCGGCGTAGTAAGTAACAAGGGTAACGTCCTTGTCGTTTGTAATAAGTGCATCGGCAGACTGCCACTTTCGCTCGGTTAAAATACCGTGTCCCCTGTCATCTTTAGTTACTTTCTTAACCTTTGCTTCGTGGATTTGTACAGAGCCGCAGAGGCTTTCATATTCAAAGCCTGCAGACTCACACATAAGCATGTAATTATTAAGGACTGTGTCTCGGTTGTCACCTCTGCCAAAGGCAAGGTTCATACTTTCGCAAACACCTTTTGACACACCGCCAAGACGCGTAGAAAAAGCGTGGCGGATAAAGGGAATGTCATTTAATACATTATAGGTTAAATAAGGCGTTGTGTCGCCCTTAAGGGTCATAACTGCAGAATTAATCATTTTTTCACCTCAAAAGTATTTTACAACAGCATAAAACAACTTGCAAGTAGCAATAAGATATGATAAAATATTTATGTTACAAATATATTGGATAGGATGTTTTATAATGAACAACTCCAAAAAGCTTTTCGGCGAAAATATTATTCACAACTGCGACTACTGCCAGCATTGTGTAGTTGAAAGCGAAACTAACTTCTGCAAGGTAAAGAAAAGCATTAACAATAAAGGCAAATGCTCTAAATTTACGTACAACCCCACTATGCGTAAGGTAACCTTGCAAACTTTAGGCGATTACAGCAAGGAAGATTTTTCACTTTGATTTTAAGCAGGCTTTTTTAAAAAGCCTGCTTTTGTTTTATAGCAAAAGAAAAACCACTCGAAATGAGTGGTTTTTCTTTTAATAATCTTGTATTAAGCAGTGCGTTTCTTTACGTAAACGCAAGCTACAGCCGCAAGCAATACAAGCACTGACATATAAACAAAGGTAATACTGTCGCCTGTTTTAGGTACATCAGGCTTGGGAAGCGTTGTTTCTACTGTTGCTTCTAAAGTTGCAGGTGCTTCGGTAGACTCAACTGTTGTGGGTGCAGCTGTAGTTGTGGGTGCCTCGGTAGGCTCAGCTGTTGTGG
>JAUNEH010000092.1:0-4107 GCA_030525665.1 Ruminococcus sp. | reverse complement strand
ACGCCAAGAAGGCTGAACAGATGCGATAATTGCAGGGTTGTTGATAAACTTACCGAAAGCATAAGGTAATGAAGTTTTACCTGTACCGGAAATACCCTGTAAGATAATAAGTCTTGTAGATGCAAAAGATGCAATAAACAGACGGATAATCTTGATATCGTAGTAAAGGCCGAGCTGTGAGCAAGCGAAAAGTCTGAACTGGTCGCAGAACTCGGGAAGTGTGATAGTGTTGTTGTATACGGGAGGCTGATAGTTTGCCCAGAGTTCGTCGATTTCGGCAAGCTTGTAGAAACGCTTGTCGCCGAGGTTCTGCTCTTCTTCGCCGTTAAGTGTAGCCATTTCGTCGCCTGTAAGCTCTGAGATTTCGTTGGGATTTAAGCCAATCTGAGAAACCTTCATAGAAAGAATCTTGTCCTTCTCAAGGTTAAGACGCATAACTTCCTTATTAAGAGCCTGAACCTCTTTAACCAAAGAGTCGGCATCCTTTCTTCTTCTGTGGCCTTTGATAAACTTTTTTACGGCGACGATTAAAAGCCATACCAAAAGTGCAAGTACAGCAATTAAAAGTACAATGGCAACTATGGCAATAAACCATGCAAGACCACCGAGCTCGGTTGTATATGCATAAATGATTTCAACGTATGCAGGAATATTGAAAGCTCCACCAATGCCGCTAAAAAAGCCTGCTATGATTGACCACAGTGAGCCAAAAAACTGACCGAGAAACTCGAATAGAAATTTAAATATTGTATCCACGGTACTTCGTCTCCTTAAAAAAATCTACCGTTTGCCACGGTTGGCGTTTCGCCTTTGGATAGGTTCCACATAAATGAAACCTAAATTAACGGCGGGTTGGTTTGTTGTAGGGGAGCCGTATTTTGGCTCCCGTTAAGCCTTCATATAAATCAAGTCTTTCGGGAGGGGAAACCCCTCCCCTACATTTTAACCATGGTTAAAAATATAACCGTTACTAAATAAGCACCCCTGTGCTTTTAGGGACAAAAAGAGTTAAATAATAGCTTTATAAGTCAAACTTGGACAAAAGGCAAAGTGCAGGTGTTTAATACACTTTACTTATTTTCCGAGTCTGAGTTTTGTCCGAGGCTTTTAAGGTATTCCTCGATAGCCCTTTGCTTCTGCTCTTCGGTAAGTTCAGCGGACTGAACTGCCTCTTTAGCTTCGGCAAGTGCCTTTTCTTTATTATAAGCAACGATGTTCATAACAACACGAATTGCCTCGTAGATAAAGAAAATAATCATCGGAAGCAGAACACAGAGGAAAAATCCAAGCTGAGTTCTGATAAAGCTTAAAGCATTACCCACAGCAGGAATTTTAGTTCCTGTATAAAGGGCAATGATTGAATCTGATGTTTGTAACTGAACATCAGGGTCAGGGTTTGTTTCTGGATTGTCACCCTGAGTTTTGTAGTAGGTAATACCTTCGTCCTCAATAACCTCGATAATTCTATGTGTATTGAAAGTCTGGATACCGTCAATCTCAAAGGGGAAAGTAACAATATCGCCTACTTTATATTCATAGTCAGCGTCTTTTGTAACTTTACAAAAGATAAGGTCGCCCTTGTTGATTGTATTTTCCATTGAGTATGACTCTACGCTTAAGGGAGCAACACCAAGAACATTGGGGACCCCTTGTGACTTTGTAGTAAGGGATAGTACAACAACGAATATTGAGACTATCAAAATCAATACAACTATTATGTCAACGATTGTATTTATTATCTTTTTCACTTTACTTTTCATAAGGGGTCTCCGAAATCAATCTAAGTTATGTAATACTAATTAAAAGTTAATTAGTCAACAAGTACATAAGTTAATGTAATGTTACCTGTTGAACCAACAACTGTCTGTGCATTTGCATTGTTACAAGATTCATCCTGACCTTCTACCCAGAAGTAAAGTGTACCAATCTTTGTAGCATCAGCTGCATCCTCAACATAAGAAACAGCAGGAACTTCTACATCAGTAACATTAGCACAAGGTACAGCAGATAATGCAGTACCCTCAACATAATTTGTTGCAGTTGCAGGAATTACAAAGTTATCATTTGTTGTTACACCAGTAAGATTGCTACCAGTAGCCTTTACAGGGTTAACAGATCTAGTACCACTACCAAAGTTCATGTAAGCCTTCTTTGCACCATCTGCATAGTATGCACATCTTACCACATTGCCGGGTGTAGACACTGCATCCTGAGCGATAGAATCTAACTGAACATCCTTTGCAACTTCTGCACCATCTGTGCCAGGGTTAGATGCGGATAAGATACCATAAATATCAATAGCGATATAGCTACCGGACTCAGTAATTGCAGAAACATTCTTCTTATCGTCAACGGTTGCACTATAGAATTTAATATCATTAGCAGCTGCATTACCAGAAGCAGGTGTAAGAGAGCCCTGTGCTAAAGATGTTAAATCAATGGATGAGCTGTAAGCATCAAGAGCAGGTGCATTTGTACCAGCTTTAACAGCAGCGATTTTAAGACCTGAAGGAGCTGCTACAGTGATTTTTGCGTTGTTAGCTTTTGCTGTGGTTGTGTTGGTAAACCAAGCGTATGTTGATGTGCCGAGTGCAACAATTGCTACTAAGAGCATTGCTACGGAAGAGATAAGAACTCTTCTTCTTGAATTTGCTTTCATGAGAAATTCCTCCTAAAAAATAATTTTTGCCCCTAAAACACCATAGGGATTTTTGTTTTTTATATTAGTACACATTGTGTACTTAATACCGATATGTAGCACCAAAGTGCTATGAAGTAAATCCCAAGGGATTTATGAAATATCGCTTATGCGATATGAAGTACGGTAACCGTATGAAGTATTTGCCGATGGCAAATATAAATTAGTTAAACCAGCCTGCACCGAAGGGTTTGGAGTCGTCTTCGTCATCTCTTACCTCAAAGAGCATACGCATACGAACGTGACCGCCGCGGATATCGTCGATACATTCGGGGTCGTTGCCCTCTGCCCAGATTACGATTGTATATTTATCAACCTGGTCAACTTCGAAGTTTTCGCTTGAGGTTGTCATAACGCGGGAGTCGGTTTCGAACATTGTGCAGTCGGTTTCTGCAGTATTACGGTCGTCGTACTTTGCTTTGCCGTACATTGCCTGCTCGCCGTTTTTGTAAACCAGAACTCTGACAGCTTCGTCAGCGGATTTAGCAACGCCTGTTACCTCAAGGTATGCATCGTAGTCAAGGGTTTCCTGACCGTTATTCTTACAATAGAAGGTATAGGCAACGTAGTTTTTACCGTTATGAGAGCCGTTGGCACTTGTATCAAGGTCTGTGGGAAGCCAAGAATATGTAATATTGGTAACGTCCTTGACCTGTGCGGCTGAGAGCTTGTGGGTATAAGTTTCAAACTCGGGGTCTTCGCTGATAACGATGCCCTTTCTGCCTGCAAAGGAGTCAACGCTTATTACAAGGTCGCCCCACTGGGTAAGAAGCATTGAGATAATCCAGAGCACCAACAGCACAAAAACTGTGGCTGAAATTACGATGCTTAAGATTTTCTTCTTCTTCTTATAATTGATAACGTCTATTGAATCGTTGCGGACGTGTAAGTGCTTTATGTCGGAATCCGCAATGGATTTGTCGTTAAACTTGCTTAACTCCTCGGGAGTTACAGGCTGTTCGGTTTTTGGTTTTTTATTAAAGAACATTGGTATCAACTCCGTTGGAAGATTTAGAGGTGAATCCCTCCACCGCTACGCGGTCCCCCTCCCTTTAGAGATAAGGGAGGCAAGTGGGGTGCCTTATTAATGTAAAGTACAGATTAAGAAATGGGAATATTGTCTTCGTCGCAACCGATGAAGCCAAGCTGAACAGAAAGCTGAGCCTGCTGTACATCGTCATCGCACTGGGGGTCTTCGCCGTCAATCCAAAGGCTAATTGTAACCTCGGTAGGCTCCATAGCGTTCAAGTGGAAAAGACGAGTGCTGTTAGAATACTGCATTGTACCAGAGGGTAAATCGAATGTATTCTGACCGCTTACGGGAGTACCGCGGTTAGGCTCGTAAATCGCACTGTCGCCATTCTCGGCAACAAATCCTACACGGGGGCAGTTAATAACGTCAGCCTGTG
>JAUNEH010000091.1:0-4244 GCA_030525665.1 Ruminococcus sp. | reverse complement strand
GACCTTGTAGTTAACGTCTGCAAGCGTAAGCATATGACCAACACCCGTTCCTCGGGCTCTGACGATGCTTTACGTCTTGTTCCTCCCACCATTCTTTCTCTTGAGCAGTGCCTCGAATTTATTGCAGATGATGAGCTTGTAGAGGTTACTCCGGTTTCGGTAAGAATGAGAAAAACCATACTTTCAAAAGAACTCAGAATGAAAAAGGCGTTTAAAAAATGAGTTAGCTAATCCTTGATTTAGAATGGAATACGGCTTTTTGTAAAGAACTTGGCAAGTACGTAAACGAAATTGTAGAATTCGGTGCAGTTAAGCTTGATAAACGGCTTAACGTTATCGATACATTCTCTACGTTTGTTAAGCCTACAGTTGCGAATTGTATTCATCCGTGTGTGCAAAAGATTCTGAATATAGATTTTTCAGAGCTTTTAAGTGCAAAGGGTACCTTTCCTTATGTTCTTGATGAGTTTGCAGAGTTTTTAGGCGACGATACTCTGCTTACATGGAGCAATACTGACTTACACACCCTTATCGATAATTGTGAGCTTCATTTCCTTGATGCAAACCTGCCTTTTATGAAAAGCTTTTGTGATTTGCAGAAATACTGCGAATACTCATTAGGCGTCAGCTCTCAGAACAGAATGCTGGGACTTTCTTCCTGTGCTCAGGTTTTAGGGTTTGTAGAGGGCGAAAATCAGTCTCACCGTGCACTTGATGATGCATACCTGAGTCTTAAGTGTCTTAAGGCACTTTACAATCGCCGTCACTTCGAAGAATTTGTGGAAGAATGCGATGACGAGTTTTTTAAGAAGCTGAGATTCAAAAACAAATATATTACTAATATCAACAATCCCGACATAGACCGCCGGCAGATTTTCTTTGATTGTCCCGAATGCAACGTGCGTTGCGTAAGAAAATCCAAATGGAGCAAAAAAAACAACGCCATGCACGCGTATTTTGTTTGCCCTGAATGTAAAGAAACCTTCAAGGGAAGGGTTCAGGCAAAGGTCAAGTATGAGGGTGTTGTGATTTCAAAAAGAATTATTTCAAATAACAAATAAATTTACGGCTGTTTCTAAAGTAGGGAAAAGCCGTTTTTTTATGCATTAAATATTTAAAGAAAAAGCGACAAAACTTGTGAAGTTTTCTCAATTTTATCAAATATCGAACAAATATTCGAAAAACTATTGAAATTCTCAAAAAACATTGCTAAAATAGAATTACAGGAAAAAACTGTAAATTTAACGAATACGCCCCGATTTGTTAAATGAAGGATGAAGCTTATCGAAAGGAAGGTATATGTTATGGATTACATCAAATGGTCTCGCGAATATTTGGAAAACGCGAAGAAGGTAAAGGAGGATATCGACAGATTAAAAGAAAAGCTTAAGCATACAAGCGGCGACGAAGCAAGACAGCTCAGAAGCGGTTTGGTTACCTTAAGAACAATGTACGTGGACTGTATGAAAACCTGCGAGCTTTTAGCCTCAAGGGGAGGTGTCGTTATTGCCGCGTAAAACTGTTTTGTGTGATAACGTTGTTCTTGATGCACTTGCTTTTGACCGCTATCATGGCGAGAGCACCAACGCATCAGAACGCAGAAGAATGTTAAGTATTATTTATAAGGCTATGAATGAGGAACTGACCCCCTTAGAGTTTAAAGCCTTAAGTGAGTATTACATTAACGGCAAAAAAATGAAGGATATTGCAGACGAAAGAGGGGTAAATCCCTCCACAGTCACCAGACAAATACGTCGTGCAAAGGACAAAATTCTTCATATTGCGAAATATTATTAACCAATTATGCAATTTATAAGTCGTCTTACTTCAAAATTAGTAGTAAGGCGATTTTTGCTTTTTATTGTGATATTATGTATATTAAGTAATAATAAACAAAAAACACCAACAAAACCTATCTTATTTATGGTTAAAAATTATCTTTTATATTGACAATGGCTAAAATTACCACTATAATCGAAATTGTAGTTGTTACTACTTTACTATACGATTTTGCAGGAATTACATTTGCAAATTGTAAAATACCCCAAAGGAGGATTTTTGATGAAAATTAAAACTTTTTCAAAAAGAGCACTTTCGGTGCTGATGTCGGTTATTATTGCTTTTTCTGTGTTTACAGTGGTTGTTTTCACATCAATGCAGAACGCACAAGCGAGAACAGGCGACACAGTTGTAGGTACTAAAACCTTCAGTTCAAGCCTTTACGACTATTATTATGATTCCGAAATGGTAGGCTCAAACATTTTACAGGGCGTAGCCCAGTCTTATACCAACGAGCCATATCATATGCTTAACAACGCCGCTTCTGATTATTATGAAGCAAATGGCGTTAACACACCTATTTATTTTGGTAACTTCTATAAGCAGGATGTTAACACCATATTCGATTATTCACAGCTTCCTCAGGAGCTTTATAAATTTACTTGGACTGCAAACCTTGCTAATCGCAGCAATCCCAACGCAGTTGCTCAGGGCGTTTTTGCAGATTGTCTTGAAGACGGCGTACCTGCTCAGGTTAGCTCTTCCGGTACCGTTAAGACTCCTTATTTTGATAAAGAATGGCTTACCAAAGAAATCGAGCAGTCAGCTATGGTTCTTAACTTCTCCTTTAACTACGGCAAAGACTATAAGACAATGCCCTTTACCGACGGCGACCCCAACGGAGAAAATACCTTCCGCCTTTTTGAGGTTATCGAGCCCGGTACAAACTATTACTTTGCTGAGCGTGGTAGTGACTGTAATGTCCTTCAGGATGACCTTTATTCGGGTGTTGAGGATACCCAGATTGGTATCAACTTCAAGTTTGAAAGCTGGGGTATGCCTGATTCAATGAAAGTTAACCTTATGACTCCAACTGGCGAAATCATTTCTGTTCCTATGAACGCAGACAAGGATTATAATTCTTTCTGGCTTGTTATTGACAAAAACAAATCTGAAACAGCAGATATTTACAACAAGCTTACCGCTAAGGGCAGAAGTGTACAGATGGGCGAGGTTTATGAAAATCTCAACTTCCCCTTTGATGTAATTGATAATAAAGGCGTTACATACTATCAATTCTCAACTCGTTCTTATCAGCATGATGTTAATAACAATCTTACTGATACCGATGGTAATCCTGCAGGTGTTACCACAGGTCAGAATGATATTTACTTTAACGGTACAGACTGGGCAAAGCGTTCAGATGGTGTAAGAGACTGGAACTTTGAAGAGCTTTCTGCCGTAGAGCCCGAGTGGAGCTACGACAACGATATGGGCGATGGTTTCTTCCCATTTAATTCCGTTGACCCTGATTTAAGTGCAGAGGGTGATTACAACTATACAGCTAAGCGTGACCTAAAGTATGGTTATGCCGTTAAGTACGAAATTCCCTTTACGCTTTCTTCAAATGGTAAGGTCCTTGACGAAAATGGTAATGAGGTTGCCACTACCTTCGAGTTTATGGGCGATGATGACCTTTTAGTTTATATCGACGGCGAGCTTGTTCTTGATATGGGCGGTGCCCATAAAATGGCAAAGGGTAAGATTGACTTCTCAGAGGGCAAGGCTACCGTTACCACAGGTGCAATTACTGACGTGCTTTCTCAGGAAGCAACACCTGACCCTCTTAACACCAAAGCAAGAGAAGGCCTTGTAGCTGAGGCTACTACAAGTAAAGGTATTCTCGGCGAATTTATTGCAAACGGCAAAACCTATGACCCCACAGAAACTCATACGATGACCATTTATTTCGTTGAGCGTGGTATGTTTAACGCTAATGCTTATATCCGCTTCAACCTTCCTGTACATACTTCAGTAGAGGTCGAAAAAGAGGTTGACTACACAGCTCTTACTGCCGAGCAGAAGAAAGAATATCTTGATGACGAGTTTACTTATAACTTCAAGCTTACCTCCATTAATGGTGAGGATGTAACAGATTATGCAGAAGCTATCTGGAAAAACATCTCTAATGTAAATCAGGATAGCGTAAATGGCGATACCTATACCTTTAGTCTCAAGGCAGGCGAAAGCATAGAGTTCTCAAATATTCCTGCTAATATCGGCTATGTAATTTCAGAAATGGATGCTGAGGGATATACCTTAAGTGCACTTTATTCGCAAAATGCCGATGATGCCGAAGGCCAGCCTGTGAAGTCAGATGCACTTATTGCAAGTGCTGTGACTGACGGCAGAGCAAACATCAAGTATAAGTTTGTGAATACTGCTAACGAAATCCCCACAACCAC
>JAUNEH010000041.1:5933-15967 GCA_030525665.1 Ruminococcus sp. | reverse complement strand
TACACCGTTTTTAATACCTACGCGTTCAAAATTTCCCAGTAAAATATTAGCTCGGCTCTTAACAATTTCATTGCTCCAGATTAAACCTGTACCGTCTAAAGCCGCGGCAAGCTGGGTTGACTTTCCGCCGGGTGCGGCACACAGGTCAAGCACCTTGTCACCCTTTTCAGGTGCAAGAAGGGTTGCCGCCGACATTGCCGAAGGCTCCTGAAAATAAACAGCACCTGCGTGGTGCAAGGGATGATTACCGCTTAATACATCTTTATTTCTAAGATAAAACCCTTGATCGCAAAACGGGGTAACATCTTCTGCTTTAAAAGCCTCGGTAAGACTCATAAGCTTCTTAACAGAACACTTAAGAGTATTGACCCTTACTCCCACATAAGAAGGTTTTTCGTATTCTTTTTTAAATGCTTCAAGCTCGCTTTCTGATAAAAGCGTGCTCATTCGCTCGAAAAATTTTTCCATATTTTCTCCGTATTATTAATAAGAGCAGAGTTTTCGCTCTGCTCTTACATAGCGTTTATCATACGCTGTATGAATTTCTTGAATTAAGCTGTCGTCTTAGGGTGCCCATTGTATTACAGGGAAAGTTGGTGTATGAGCCTTATTATCGGCGGATATCCCAAAATCATAGTCAGAATCATATCCCTCGTAGGGCGATATGTAGGCAGGCTTTGTAGCCACAAGTGGCGGTAGCTCTGTGTATTCCGATTCTGCCGAATCGTCGTATTCGTAATAATAATACTCGGCACCTTCGGTATAATCCTGAGTGGGCTCTGTGACAATTGCCTCTGTCGGCTCTTCAACTACAAGGGGCGGATAAATCCCTGCCTCTCTCAGCTCATCGCAGTTAGAACACTGACACGCATCAGAGTGGTTATAAGTTTCCTTTTTAAGGGTTTCGTAGCGTTTTCGCATAATTTCAGCTTCTATCTGAGGTACAATAACCTCAGCATAATACTCGTCAAAGCTATGAACCGTAAACGACTCATCATAAATATAATCATAGCCGAATTCACCCTGAGACTCATCTGAATGTTCAAGCTCAGCTTCGGTAGACTTTGTAGAAGTTTCAGCTCTTTCAACATCGGCTTCGGTGGTAAACTCTACAGCCGCTACGCCGTCAACGACACCGAGATTCTGTTGTGCCAAGGCTGATTCATTCGAAATATGAGTTTTATCGTTGATTATAGTTTCCTCCGAGTAAGGCTCAGCCTTAGGATTAGTAAGCAAACATCCCGAAGCAACTACAGATACTGCCACGGCCGCAATAATAACCCACAATGCAGGCTTTTTGTAGCTTAAGGTGTTTTTTATACGCGACTTAACGCTTACCTCGCCAAACGCCACAGGGCAAACTGCGGTAGTGGTGTTTTTTACCTTGCAGGTAAGAAGTGCAAGGGCATAGTTTTTACGTTCCGAAAATGTAAGCCCTTTAATAACCTTTTCGTCGCAGGCTACCTCAATATCTCTGCAAAGCAAAATATATGAAAGCCATATAAGCGGATTAAACCAATGCAAACAAAGCAAAACGTAAGCAAAAGGCTTAACAAAATGGTCGCCTCTTTTAATATGTGCTTTTTCGTGAGAAGCCACGTGCTCAAGAGTGGTTTCGTCAAGGCTAAAGGGAACAAAAATTCTCGGCTTAATAAAGCCTAACACAAAAGGCGACTTTACGTTTTCACTCTGGTAAATATTGTCCTTAAGAGGAATAGCAGTGCGTACCCTTATGTAAAGCAAAATATAGCTGATAATTCCGTAAATAAGCAGCACCGCCGCACCTGCTAACCACAAAACCGCCAACACGTCAACCACATCAACAATAGCCCCAGAAGTGCCAGAACTTACAATATGATCGTTAACAGCAGAGTTTATAGCGTTTACTCCTGTATGAACCTTAAAACTCTCGGCAGAGGGGGTTGATTGAATGCTGAAGGTGTCGATGCTTGGAATTATGGAAAAATGGCTTTCTACCGCAAAGGGAAATATAAGGCGTAGTCCCACAAATACCCACAAAGCGGCACTTATCCATTTAGGAGCTTTTTTCATACCTAATCTCAGAAGAAGCACCGCAACCACAACAATGCTTGCAGTAATGCTCAGATTTAGTATTGTCAGGAATGTATCATTCATTTTTCTTCTGCGTTTTCAATTAATGCTTTAAGTGCATCTACTTCTTCGCTCTTAAGAGTTCTGCCCTTAGAGAATGCGGCAATAAATGCAGGCATAGAATTTTCGAACTTCTTCTCCATAAGCTCGTCAAGCTCTGACTTCTGAGCCTCTTCCTTGGAAACAATCGAAGAAACGTAAGAATTTTCTACCTTAAGCACACCGCGCTCGCTTAAACGCTTGATAACTGTGTAAGTAGTAGTGCGTGACCAAGTAAGCTTCTCCTTACAGATTTTTGCGATATCTGCACACTTGATGGGCTCATTGTCCCACATAATTAGGCAGAATCTGTATTCGCTTTCGAAAATTTTGGGTGTTGACATAATTATAACCTCCTTAAAGTCTATCTTCTTAGACTTTCTTATACTATTAAATTAGCAAATTTCCCCTTATTTGTCAACACTTTTTGCCGATTTGTCTCTTTTGAACGTATTTATTTTGTATTACCGAACCCTTCACGCCATAATTTTAAGTCAATATTGATATTATGAAGGCTTTATGATATGATTAAAATGTGTATATATAACCAATTTTGTTTTTAATATTGAAATGTTAAAGGGATTTTGTTAAAATAATAACAAGCTCTTCAGAGCTTTTATATATACTAAATAATACAAGTGATTCCATAATGCTTTTTCGCAAATCAGGAGGACAAAATGGAAACAAAAAATTACGAAATTACAGACAGCGTAGCTAAACTTGAAGAAGCTTTAAAACGCACCAAAACAGCTCAGGCAGTTTTCGCAACTTACACCCAGGAGCAGGTAGACAAGATTTTCTTAGCCGCCGCAAGTGCCGCCAATAAGGCAAGAATCCCTCTTGCTAAAATGGCTGTTGAGGAAACAGGTATGGGTGTGGTTGAGGATAAGGTTATCAAGAATAACTACGCCGCTGAGTATATTTACAACGCATATAAAGACACAAAGACTTGCGGAGTTATTGAAGAGGATAAGGCTTTCGGTACCACAAAGATTGCCGAGCCTATCGGTGTAATTGCCGCAGTTATCCCTACAACAAACCCCACATCTACTGCAATTTTCAAATGCCTTTTAGCTCTTAAAACAAGAAATGCTATCATCATTTCTCCTCACCCCAGAGCAAAGAACTGCACAATCGCTGCTGCTAAATTAGTATTAGAAGCCGCAGTTGAAGCAGGTGCTCCCGAGGGTATTATCGATTGGATTGACGTACCATCTCTTGAGATGACAAACACAGTTATGAAAGAGGCAGACATCATCCTCGCCACAGGCGGCCCCGGTATGGTAAAGGCAGCGTACTCAAGCGGTAAGCCGGCACTTGGCGTTGGTGCAGGTAATACTCCTGCAATTATCGACAGCTCTGCCGATATCTTACTTGCAGTTAACTCCATTATCCACTCCAAGACCTTTGATAATGGTATGATTTGTGCCTCTGAGCAGTCCGTTATCGTTATGGAAGATATTTATGACGCAGTAAAGGCTGAGTTTGCAACCCGCGGTTGTTACTTCTTAAATGCTGACGAGACAGAGAAGGTAAGAAAGACTATTATCATCAACGGTGCATTAAATGCAAAAATCGTTGGTCAGCCTGCCGCTAAGATTGCCGCTTTAGCAGGTGTAGAAGTTCCCGAGGGTACAAAAATCCTCATTGGTGAAGTTGAGAGTGTTGAACTTTCTGAAGAATTTGCTCACGAAAAGCTTAGCCCCGTACTTGCTATGTATAAGGCAGTAAGCTTTGAGGATGCTCTCAAAAAGGCAGAACAGTTAGTTGCCGACGGCGGTTACGGCCATACTTCTTCAATTTACCTCAACGAGATTACAGAGCGTGACAAACTTTCTGAGTTTGCAAGCAGAATGAAGACCTGCCGAATCCTCTTAAATACGCCCTCATCCCACGGCGGTATCGGCGACCTTTACAACTTCAAGCTGGCTCCCTCTCTTACCCTTGGTTGCGGTAGCTGGGGCGGTAACTCAGTAAGTGAAAACGTAGGTGTCAAGCACCTCTTAAATATCAAGACAGTAGCAGAAAGAAGGGAAAATATGCTTTGGTTCAGAGCTCCTGAGAAAGTTTACATCAAGAAAGGATGCTTACCTGTAGCCCTCGACGAGCTTAAAAACGTTATGGGCAAGAAGAGAGCATTTATCGTAACAGATACCTTCCTTTATGAAAACGGCTACACAAAAGCAATTACCGATAAGCTTGACGAAATGGGTATTGCTCACTCCACATTCTTTGATGTTCAGCCTGACCCCACACTTAAGAACGCAACAGACGGTGCAAAGCAGATGAGTGCTTTCAAGCCTGACACAATTATTGCTCTGGGCGGTGGCTCTGCAATGGATGCCGCAAAAATTATGTGGGTGCTTTACGAACATCCCGAAGCAGACTTTATGGATATGGCAATGAGATTTATCGATATCCGTAAGCGTGTATATACTTTCCCCAAGATGGGTGAGAAGGCATACTTCATCGCAATTCCCACTTCCGCAGGTACAGGCTCTGAGGTAACACCTTTCGCAGTTATTACTGACGAGAAAACAGGCGTTAAGTATCCTCTTGCAGACTACGAATTACTTCCCAATATGGCAATTATTGATACAGACTTCCATATGTCAGCTCCTAAAGGACTTACAGCCGCAAGTGGTATCGACGCAGTTACCCACGCAGTTGAGGCTTATGCCGCAATGCTTGCAACAGATTATACAGACGGCCTTGCACTTCAGGCTCTTAAGAACATCTTTAAGTACCTTCCCAGAGCTTATGAGAATGGTGCTACCGATGTAGAGGCAAGAGAGAAGATGGCAAATGCCGCCACAATGGCAGGTATGGCTTTTGCAAATGCTTTCTTAGGTGTATGCCACTCTATGGCTCATAAGCTTGGTGCTTTCCACCATTTACCCCACGGTGTAGCAAATGCTCTTATGATTGAGGAAGTTATCCGCTTTAACGCAAGTGAAGCTCCTGCAAAGATGGGTACATTCTCTCAGTACGACCATCCTCACACTCTTGCTCGTTATGCCGAGATTGCAGACGCTCTTAACCTTGGCGGTAACACAAATGAAGAGAAGATGGAGAATCTTATCAAGGCTATCAATGAGCTCAAGGCTAAAGTTGGTATCAAGGATACTATCAAGGACTATGGCATTGATGAAGCTGATTTCCTTAACCGCCTTGACGATATGGTTGAGCAGGCATTTGACGACCAGTGCACAGGCGCTAACCCCCGTTATCCCCTTATGAGTGAAATTAAGCAGATGTATTTAAATGCTTATTATGGTAATCATTTTACAGAAACAGCAAAGCCCACAGAAAAAGATATAGAAATTGGTGCTGAGGTTGACGCAGTAAAGGTAATATATCGCAAGGGTAAAAAAGCTGAGGTTAAATAAGGAGGATTTTATAATGAAACTTGACAGAGTTATTGCAGTGAGAAACAACAAGACTGTTTATCGTGACGGCGATAGATGTGTAAAGGTGTTCAACGAGGATTATTCAAAGCAGGATGTTCTTAACGAGGCTCTCAATCAGGCAAGAGTAGAGGAAACAGGACTCAATATTCCTAAAATCCTCGAGGTAACAATGATTGACGGTAAGTGGGCTATTGTTACAGAATTTATCAAGGGCAAGACACTTGCTCAGCTTATGCTTGATGATGAGGATAAGAAGGATGAGTATCTTGAGCTTTTGGTGGATTTACAGCTTCAGGTTCATTCTAAAACCTGTCCTCTCCTTAACAAGCTCAAGGATAAGATGAATCGTAAAATAAGTCTTACAGAGCTTGACGCAACTACCAGATATGACCTTCACACCCGCCTTGAGGGTATGCCCAAGCACAACAAGGTTTGCCACGGAGATTTTAATCCTTCCAATGTAATTATAACCGAAAACGGCACACCCTACATTATAGACTGGGCACATGCTACTCAGGGCAATGCTTCTGCTGACGCCGCAAGAACATATCTTTTGTTCTGGCTTTCAGGCGACATCGAGGGCGCAAAGAAGTACCTTGACCTCTTCTGCGAAAAGAGCAACACAGCAAAACAGTATGTTCAGAAGTGGATGCCCATTGTTGCAGCTTCTCAGTCTGTTAAGGGCAATGAAAAAGAAAGAGAGTTCCTTCTTTCTTGGGTAGATGTAGTGGATTACGAATAAGGAGATATAGAAATGAAAGTAACAGTATGTATCGGAAGTTCTTGCCATATTAAAGGCTCACGTCAGGTAGTTGAACAGCTTCAGTATCTTATTTCCAAGTATAACCTTACAGATAAGGTAGAGCTTGCAGGTACCTTCTGTATGGGCAAATGTCAGCAGGGTGTATGTGTAACAGTAAATGAAGAGTTCTTTTCTGTAAGCCCTGAAGGTGTTGAGGAGTTCTTTAACAATAATATCCTTAAGAAGGTATAAAGATGGTTATAGTACGGGTTTGTGTAGGTTCTTCCTGCCATCTTAAAGGCTCAGCAAAAATCATAGAGCTTTTAGAAAAAGCCGTATCGGATAATCACATAGAATCTGAAATTACACTTGCCGGTAGCTTTTGTATCGGCAAGTGTAACCGCATAGGAGTAACGGTTCAGGTGGATGATGATATCTATACGGGTATTACAGTAGAAAATTTCAGAGAGTTTTTCTCAGAGAAAGTATTAAAGAAAATCAAAGGCTGAGGGGGCATAGCTTATGTCAAATTGTTTGACACTGAAAAAATCAAACTGCAAAAACTGCTACAAATGTATCCGTCATTGTCCTGTTAAGGCAATCCGCTTTTCAGGCAATCAGGCACACATTATAGGTAACGAGTGTATACTTTGCGGTCAGTGCTTTGTGGTATGTCCCCAGAATGCCAAAGAAATTGTTAATGAAACCGAAAAGGTAAAGGTATTCTTACAGGGCACAGAACCTGTAATAGTAAGTCTGGCACCTTCGTTTATTGCCAACTACGAGGGTGTAGGAATAAATGCAATGAGAAGAGCCCTAAAAAAACTGGGCTTTTATGATGTAGAAGAAACCGCCCTCGGTGCCTCAATGGTTAAAACCGAGTATGAGCGTATGATAAAAGAGGACGACAGAGATATTATTATTTCTTCCTGTTGTCATTCCGTGAATCTTTTGATTCAAAAGTACTTTCCCGGTGCATTGCCTTTTTTGGCAGATGTTTTATCTCCTATGCAGGCACATTGTCAGGATATTAAAAATCGTTTTCCAAATGCAAAAACAGTTTTTATCGGCCCTTGTGTAGCCAAAAAGGATGAGGCAGAGTATTACGAGAATATTGTGGACGCTGTGCTTACCTTTGAGGAGCTTACGGCGTGGCTTGAAGAAGAGAATATTGAGCTTGAAAAAGAGCTTGACTCAGACCTTTGCAGCCGAGCAAGATTCTTTCCCACAACAGGCGGCGTTTTAAAGACAATGGAGCAGCAAAACACAGAGTATTCCTACATAGCTATTGACGGTATTGATAACTGTATTGCCGCCCTTAAGGACATTGAAAACGGAAGAATCCACAAGTGCTTTATAGAAATGTCTGCTTGCGTGGGAAGCTGTATCGGCGGTCCTGTTATGGAAAAAAACCACCACGCACCAATTAAAGATTATCTGACTGTTGCTTCCTTTGCAGGAAGTAAGGATTTTGATATTCCTCAGCCGAAAAGTGCGGAGCTTAAGAAGAATTTTGCTTTTATTGAGCATAAGCTTCCTCAGCCTACGGAAATGGAGATAAATTCTGTTTTGCGTCAGATGGGCAAATTCAAGCCCTCTCAGGAACTTAATTGCGGTTCCTGCGGATACAACACCTGTCGTGAAAAAGCGGCTGCTATTTGCCAGGGTAAGGCGGAGTTTTCTATGTGCCTTCCTTATCTGAAAGAGAAAGCGGAAAGCTTCTCTGACACCATAGTAAAGAATACCCCCAACGGACTCATTGTTTTAAACGAGCAGTTGGAGGTTCAGCAAATCAATTCTGCGGCACGCAAGATTATGAATATACGCAGTGCAAACGATGTTTTGGGCGAGCCTGTTGTCAGAATACTTGACCCCAGTGTGTTTATGAATGTGCTTAAAAGCGGCAGAGATGTAAGAGGACAGCATGTTTATCTTGCAGAGTATAAAAGATATGTTGAGCAAACTGTGGTGTATGACCACGACTCACATCTTCTTATCGGCATAATGCGTGACATAACCGATGAAGAAGCTCAGCGTGAGAGAAAAGAGCACATCAGCCGTCAGACCATAGAAGTAGCGGATAAAGTTGTTGATAAGCAGATGAGAATTGTTCAGGAAATTGCGTCACTACTTGGTGAAACAGCCGCAGAAACAAAAATCGCACTATCTAAGCTGAAGGAGTCGATTTCTGATGAATGATTTATGTGCAGATATCGGATACAAAAGTATTAACCACTTTGGCGAACAGCTTTGCGGAGATCATGTCGATATTGTAGAGCAAAATGAAAATTCTACGGTTATTGTGCTTGCCGACGGACTGGGAAGCGGTGTAAAGGCAAGTATTCTTTCCACTCTGACATCAAAGATTATTTCAACGATGATGGCGGCAGGGCTTCCTCTTGAAGAGTGTGTTTCCACAATTGCCGCAACCTTGCCTGTGTGCTCTGTCAGAGGAGTTGCGTACTCCACATTTACAATAATCCATCTCAAGAATAACGAAATTGCTGAGATTATTCAATATGATAATCCTCATGTGATTCTTATTCGTGACGATGAGAATTACGATTATCCCATGACTGAGATGAGCATAGGCGGCAAAAAAATATATAAGTCTGTTATTAAGCTTCAGGAAAATGATATTTTCACCGCAATGAGCGACGGATGTCCCCACGCAGGAATCGGCATTGGTTATAATTTCGGATGGAAAAGAGAAGACATTATTGGATTTTTGGAAGCTCTTGCTCCTGCCGGTTATACTGCAAAAAATCTATCTACAATGCTTGTGGATGAGTGTAACAGGCTTTACGGTAATGAGCCGGGAGATGACGCAACAGCCTGCGTTGTAAGGGTAAGAAAAAGAGAGCCTATGAACATTCTTTTCGGCCCGCCTTCAAATCGTGATGATTGCGACAGAATGATGTCCTTGTTCTTTTCCAAAGAGGGTAAGCATATTATTTGCGGCGGTACAACTTCTTCAATCGCCAGCAAATATCTCAGAAAACCATTAAAGCCCTCGCTGAATTTCGAAAATTCCGACATTCCTCCCATAGCAACTCTTGAAGGTGTTGACCTTGTTACAGAGGGTGTTATTACCGTAAATAAGGTGGTTGAGTATGCCAAGGATTATCTTGGCGAAAACATCCACTATGAGCATTGGAATTTCAAAAAAGACGGTGCTTCTCTTATAAGCAGATTGCTGTTTGAAGAAGCGACAGATATAAATTTTTATGTAGGCAGAGCTATTAACCCTGCTCATCAGAATCCCGACTTGCCTATAAATTTCAACATTAAAATGAATTTGGTAGAGGAACTTTCTGCCTGCTTAAAGAAAATGGGCAAGCGGATTAAAGTCAGTTATTTCTAAGGAGTAACAAATGAGAAAATTTGACACAAAGGTTCAGCATTTAAAATATAAGGTTCTTCGTGAGGTCGCTCGTCAGGCTTGGGCAGATACCTTGCTTGAGAATGTCCTCGACATTCCAAAAACAATAGTCCCCGGCAAAACTTCTACAATGCGTTGTTGTGTTTACAAGGAAAGAGCTATCCTTTCTGAGCGTGTGCGTATTGCCATGGGCGGCGATAAAGAAAACCCCAATGTCATTGAGGTTATTGATATAGCCTGTGACGAATGTCCTGCCGCAGGTTATGAGGTTACAGACTCTTGCCGCGGATGTCTTGCTCACAGGTGCGAGGATGTCTGCAAAAAAGGTGCCATTTCTTTTGACCATAAC
>JAUNEH010000041.1:0-5923 GCA_030525665.1 Ruminococcus sp. | reverse complement strand
AGTGTATTGAGTGCGGCGCTTGTGCAAAGGTTTGCCCTTACTCTGCAATTATCAATCGCAAGCGTCCTTGTCAGATTGCCTGTAAGGTTAAGGCGATTTCTATTAACGATGAAAACGCCGCCGCTATTGATAACAATAAGTGTATACAGTGCGGAGCCTGTGTGTATCAGTGCCCCTTTGGTGCAATATCCGACAAGTCTTACATTCTCAATGTGATTGATCTTATTAAGAAAAGCGAAGATAACTCAAAATATAAGGTTTATGCAATGGTTGCTCCTTCAATCTCCAGCCAGTTTACATACGCAAAGCTGGGTCAAGTCGTAAAAGGACTTAAAGAGCTTGGCTTCTTTACAGTTGTAGAGGCGGCTTTAGGTGCGGATATGGTGGCTCAGGCAGAGTCTAAGGAGCTTGCAGAAAAAGGCTTCCTTACAAGCTCTTGTTGTCCTGCTTTTGTTCAGTATATAGAAAAATCCTTTCCTCAGCTTAAGGAGTTCGTTTCTCATAATCTTTCACCTATGGCAACATTGGCTAAATATATCAAGTTAACCGACCCTACGGCTAAAGTGGTGTTTATCGGTCCGTGTACTGCCAAAAAGGCAGAGGCACAGCTTGAATCTGTAAAGCCTTATGTTGACACCGTGCTTACCTTTGAAGAGCTTCAGGCACTTTTTGATAGCCGTGATATTGATATTACTGCCCTTGAGGAAGATGTTCTTGACAACGCCTCGTACTACGGCAGAATTTTTGCTCGCAGCGGCGGACTTTCAGACGCAGTTAAGCAAGGCCTTATTGAACAGAATATTGATTTTGAGCTTAAAGCAATCCCATGCGACGGTATAGAAGCATGCCGAACTGCTCTTCTCAGAAAGAGCAAAAATGTGCTTGACGCTAACTTTATCGAAGGTATGGCATGTGTCGGCGGTTGTATCGGCGGTGCAGGGTGTCTTACTCATGGCGAAAAGAACAAATCTCAGGTTGATGAGTACGGCAAAGAAGCCTTGGAAAAAACCATAACCGACGCAGTTTCATTGCTTAAATAAATACTTCCTTATGAGCCTTATAATATATACTTTTGATTATTTAATGATAAGAATAAAGTAGTTAATATAACCATAGCATACAGGTGTTTTGGTTCATGGCGGTATCCTCCACCATTCCATGATTTATTCGCATCGTCATGAACCTGAGCTTCTGATAAAAAGCGGTTGGCTTTCGCCGACCGCTTCCCTTTTTAGTTCTATAATATTTTGAGGGTGTTGTTTGTAATTTAATTTTTGTGTCCGTTTATGATTTCATTGTTTTCGAATAATTTAATTAGTATGATTCCTATTATTAGACCTGCGACACCTTGTATACTGTTGGCAGGAATATTTACAATTGAGGGCACAAAACCATAAATGAATCCTTCAAAAATATAATAACCCAGTACCATAGTAATTTCAGAAGTAATGCCGCTGATAACTCGTGAAAGTATATTTCCGACTTTTTTATACATCAGTTTGAAACCATAATGTGCAATAAGAGCCATACACCCTTTAATAACAAAAGTGACAGGGGCATTTGTAACATATCCCGAAAATATATCGGACAATGAAGAACCTACACCGGCAGCGAGAAATCCATAAGCAGGTGAAAGAAGCCATCCTGCTAACAATACAACACAGTCACCTAAATTCAGATAGCCTTTGAGCGGTGAAGGAATTTTGATAATCATAGTAGCAATACAAGTAAGTGCCGCTAATAAGGAAGCAATAACGATTTTTCTTGTTCTTGAAGTCATTTGAGTATATCACCTTTGCAATTTGATGTGAATAGTATAAAACGAAACTGATTATATATCAATTATCAAAATTAGAATATTTTATATAATCAGATAAAGCTTGTAATCCACTAAAACCACCGCTATTCATCTATTCAAGGACTAAAGTGATATTGGTATTCGAGTGGTAATTTCCACAAGTTTCGCTCTGTGTGAGATTTATTTAGTTCCATAATATTCCAAATAGGAAAATTAAATACATAATAAAACAAAAAAGAAAAAGTCTCGAAACCCGCATCAATACTGCGTTTCGAGACTTTTTAATGTGGCAGGGGCAGAAGGACACAAATCCGCTTTTTGGCGGATTTGCACTGCTTGACGACCCAATGCTGACGCATTCGGTACCCGTCTTCGCACCTTTTCGCTACAAAACAGTAATCCATACTGTTTTGCTTAACGCTCAAAGCCCTCTCAGGCTTCGAGTCCTTCAAAAATCCAAGTGAAAATAAAAACGACCATCCGTGTGGATGGTCATCTTTATTTTGGCAGGGGCAGAAGGACTTGAACCCTCGGCACGCGGTTTTGGAGCAAGTTGGGATTCAAAAGAGTGCGTGCCGAGCTTTGCCGAGTGTTGAGCCTTAGTTGCAAGTTTGGTGTTGGCGGTGTTCAGCAACATACTGCTATTAAACTGCTAATTGCTGATTATTCATAAACCTTTTCGATGCTTTTGGGCTGGTCAGGGAGAGCTTTCACTTCCTCGGAGACATCACCTTCAGCCTCTGAATGTTACCTTACATAAAACACAAATGCAAGTCAGTCGGCACTGAAAACACCTACAGATTCTGTCCCTAAACAGATAAATATCGTTCACCAAATGGTAAAGGGTTTTACCATCTGATGATAAGGAAAGATATAAAGCAAAAATAATAAAATAAGTTAAAAGCCTCAGATTTGAAAATTCTGAGGGTATGCATGCCAAAACTGTTGCCTTTGTGTGCTTTTGTGAGAGTCTGGATGATGGTAGCAGCGGTTAAAAGATTTGTGTTGCCTTGTGTGCCCTTTTATTTGGGAGATTAGTGCTGCTCAAGAGCTGATGTCTGGGAAATAGCAAGGGGAGTATCGTTTGATGTCAGGGTGTAAATAATACTAATTAATCAATACTCATGGTTACTAACTTATTCTAATCACTTCAGTGTTACTTATTTTCTCCCCAAATAGATAATATATTGTTATTCCCTTGCCTTGTGACAGATTACCTTCAGGCAAAGGGCTAATACTCCCCAGAACTGCCCCAGTTTTGCCCTGTGTGCGATTTGTTTAGATGAGTGGGGGACAGATACGGATGACACATTAAAACCGACACAGGGGATTTGAGCGAAATAATAACACTGGCAGTAGGGTTTATCTTATGACGGTATGGGGATAATCGTGTGCTGATAAGGAGTAAAGAATACTAATTAAACAATATTCATTTAACTTATATTCAATTCAATTCTGTTCTTATGGGGTGCAACGGGAAATAGTGTCAGAACCTGAGCCATCGTAAACAAAGAAAAAGCCTTGATTATGGAGTTAGATGTGAGATGATAAGGGGTATATCATTTCTTGGTAAGGAGTAAATAAGATTAATAAAACTATACGAAGTATAGTTTTATTAAAGTGTTCCGTAACACTTAACTGTAATGATTGATTATATTTTGTTTTATTTTCTTGTTGGTCATTTGAGCATAGGTACGGATAGCATAATAAAAGTGACACAAGAGATTTGTGAGGCTAATGAAGTTATAGGGATAAACCTAAATATAAAAAAGTTGTTGACAAATGTAAAATTATGGTGTATCATACATTGAACCCTTGAGGGAGTAGCAAGCGAAATATCGTAGCAAGTCAACATACTGATCATTTAAATGGTCTGGCTTGTTTTAAATTGCGAGACTCATGTATAGAGAGAAAACTATACATGGAGTCTTTAATATTTTAAATTCTTACCCAAGTATAGTTTTTAGGCTGTACTTGGGTTTTTCTATTTCCAAAAGATTAAAATAGGAGGAATTTAAAATGGATTTAGGATTTTCGTTTTTCTTCACAAGCCTTATGTTAGGTGCAGGACTTGCTATGGACGCTTTTTCGGTGTCACTTGCAAACGGTCTTAACGAACCGAAAATGAAAAAGAGCAGAATGTGCGGTGTAGCAGGAATATTTTCATTCTTTCAGTTTGCTATGCCATTTATCGGCTGGATATGTGTTTCTACTGTTGCAAAGCTTTTCGGTGCTTTTGAAAAGTGTATTCCTTGGATTGCACTTATACTGCTCGGATATATCGGCGGAAAAATGCTTTATGAGGGTATAAAGCACAAAGACAGTGATGCCGAGAAACCTGCTGTTGGTTTTAAGGGGCTTTTGGTTCAGGGTGTGGCTACCTCTATTGATGCACTTTCCGTTGGATTTACAATTTCTGATTACAATGTGATTGAAGCTCTTATTTCTTGCTTACTTATCGGTGTTATTACTTTTATCATTTGCTACATTGGTCTTTTTATCGGCAAAAAAGCAGGCACAAAACTTGCTGGCAAAGCAGGAATCTTAGGCGGTGCGATTCTCATATTTATCGGCTTGGAGATTTTTATTACAAGCTGGTTTTAATACTGATTGCGGTTTACAGAAAGGAGTACAATATGCATCCATATTATGAAAAGAATAAGAAAAAGTACAATAAGGATATTTATAAACTGTTGTCTTACATAAAAGATGAAGTAACAGAAACTTTCGGCTCGGATTTCGAAACGGTTGTAAAAACAGTTCAGGATACCTTTGTAGCAGAATTCCTGTCTGATATGCCTTATGTGGGTGGTAGCAAAAACGCAAACGATACAGCAAATCTGGTTGGCGGTTGTGAATATGCTGCGTTATTTAGTGTTGGTATAAATCAAGGTGTAGCGTTAGACAAACTCGGATATTTGTTGCATTTAGCAGTAAGCAGACAAAGTGGAGTTGCTCCAAAATGGGTTCAGAAACTTATTAGGAAAATAATCAGCCTGAAAATAACACAAAAATTTCTCGTTAAAATGGCAGATAAAAGCAAAAAGTTTGCATCAATATATCCGTATGCTTGGATATATGAATATGAGAAGCCTGATGAAATATATAGCCACAAATTCACATGTACCCGATGCGGTATGTGTAAATATATGCACGAAAAAGGTTTGGGTGAAATTATGCCGTATATATGTAATTTGGATTTTGTGGGATTCGGTGCTTTTGGACTTCCCTATTATCGAGATGAGGTTATAGGCTATGGCGATTTAAAATGTACAAATCTTTTTAAAAGGGATGCAGAGGTTATAAAAGAAAACTGGCCTCCTCACGGATTCAGAGGAGAAGGTTTGAAGTGAAGAGTTTAAGAAGATTTGAAATGAGTTCATAAAACAAAAGAAGAAATGGCAAACATTGCCCAATTTTGCCCTGTGTGCGATTTGTTTGTGAAAGTGGGGAACAGATACGAATAGTACATTAAAAGAGACATAGGGGATTTGTGAGCGGGTGTTGAGAATTGCGGTTTGGTGTGATATAATCAGTTTGACAAACTTGAATTTGACAAAGGAGTTATTTGTATGAGTAAAGCATATGATTTTTTGAAAGAGTGTGGTTCTTTCTTTGTTTTATCTATTAACGCTGATTATCCGGCAGGCAGACCTTTCGGTGCAATTATGGAAGTGGGAGAAGATTTGTATTTATCCACGAATGATATGAACCAAGCACATAAGCAAATTAGAGAAAACGAGCATATACAGATTGTTTCAAAGAAACCTACATCAAGAGAATGGATTAGAGTTACTGGACTTGCAACAGAATGTAATGATAAAGACTTAAAACAGAGAATGCTTGAAGAATGTCCAATCTTACAGCAGAGATTTGGAACTGTCGGTATGGAACATTTCATCATGTTCAAGGTCAAGGTTGAGAATGTAGAAATCAAGTGAATTCCAATTTGCAGAACAGAAAAGTTAATAAGGTTTTATTAGTGCAACATTGCAGAGGTAGTCGCTTGCAATGTTGCATTGTTCTTTTTGTGGGGTAAAAATTCTCTGGACTTGTGAAAGTTTGTGTGCTATGTGTTTGTACTGAGAAAGGCGGTGCAAACTGTGACAATACTTGAAGATTTAT
>JAUNEH010000003.1:36092-56852 GCA_030525665.1 Ruminococcus sp. | reverse complement strand
GTAATCTTAACAACACCTGTACCAAACTCCATATCAACATAGCTGTCGGCAACAACAGGAATTTCTCTGCCTACAATGGGCAGTGTAACTGTTTTGCCTACTATTGCCTTGTATCTTTCGTCATCGGGGTTAACCGCAATAGCAGTATCGCCCAGTAAAGTTTCAGGTCTTGTGGTAGCAAGCTCTACAAAGCCACTGCCGTTTGTAAGAGGATAGCGAAGATGCCAGAAGAAGCCGTCCTGCTCCTCAAACTCAACCTCTGCGTCAGAAATTGAAGTACAGCAATGAGGACACCAGTTAATAATTCTTTCGCCTCTGTAGATTAAACCCTTTTCGTAAAGACGAACGAAAACCTCTTTAACTGCTTCACTGCAGCCTTCGTCCATTGTAAAACGCTCACGCTCCCAGTCACAGCTTGTACCAAGCTTTTTAAGCTGGTTGCAGATACGTCCGCCGTACTCTTCACGCCATGCCCAAGCACGCTCTAAGAACTTTTCTCTGCCGATATCTTCTTTTGTAAGGCCCTCAGCCTTCATAGCTTCAACAATCTTAGCCTCGGTAGCAATAGATGCGTGGTCCGTACCGGGAAGCCAGAGTGCAGAGTAGCCCTGCATACGTCTCCATCTGATAAGAATATCCTGCAAAGTATTGTCAAGTGCGTGGCCGATATGAAGCTGACCTGTAATATTTGGAGGAGGCATAACAATAGTATAAGGCTTTTTGTCCTTATCTACCTCTGCGTGAAAATATCTGCCTTTAAGCCAGAAGTCATATATTTTGTCCTCAACCTCTTTGGGGTTGTAGGACTTAGCAAGCTCTTTTGCCATAGCAAAAACCGCCCTTTCGCAATAAATATTCAGTATATTATCTCATTTTAACTATATTTTGTCAACCCATTAGCCACGGGTTAGCCACCCGCAAAAAGCGACACGACAAGTTTAAAGTGCTCTATTTGTCTAAATTCACCTATATATTTTGTAAATTTTTGTGAATAGTAAAACAATTTTAAAAAAGTTATAATTTTTGGTGTGAGTTTTTTCGAAAACTTGCGTCTAATAAGTGAAAGAGCCAAACAAGGGGAAAGGAGCATATCAATGGACAACGGTGCTTGTAGCTACCGCCGTTTCCTTGATGGTGATGACAACGGCTTTATCGAAATTATAAAAGACTATAAGGACGGACTAATACTTTACATTAACAATTTTACAGAAAACATCTTTATTGCGGAAGATTTGGCAGAGGACACCTTTGTTAAAATTGTTACCAAAAAGCCTCGTTTCTCGGGAAAATCTTCATTCAAAACATGGCTTTACGCCATCGGCAGAAACGTAGCCTTAGACCATTTAAGGCGTCATAAAGCGACTGTTGTTTCTTTCGATGAGCTTCCCGAAATCCGCGAGGAAACAGAAAGCCTTGAGGCAGAGTACATAAAGAAAGAGGACGCCAAAGAGCTTCACAAAGCTTTAGAAAAGCTCAATCCTCAATACAGGCAAATTCTCTGGCTTGTATATTTTGAAAATTTCAGCAACAGAGAAGCCGCATTTGTAATGAAAAAACCGGTCCGAAATGTAGAATCACTTTTATATCGAGCAAAACAGTCGTTAAAGACAGAACTTAACAAGGAAGGCTTTGTTTATGAGAAATTATAAGGATATGGCAGACGCTGTATTCCGCAGGCGAGACGAATACGTAGCGTCAGTTAAGAGAAAAAAGAAAATAGCCTTAAATGCAAGCCTTTCCCTATGCACCGTTTGTTTGGCAGTTTTAGGTGCATTTGGTATATGGCAGTCCGGCGTGCTGACACCGGATCCCCACGTCATAGGCACAAAACCCCAGAGCTTTACAGAGCCTACTACCGAAGGACTTATCCACAGCATTGGCAGTAACGCAACAAGCGAGGGTGAATATACTGAGAACACCCAGATAATTACGGGTAATATAATAACAGGCAACACAGCAATTGACTCAACTAATCCCGACAACTCTGCAAATCCAACGGGAGCTACACTTACAACCGACCCGCAGGAAAAACCTGTTAATCCCGCATTGCCCACAATTAAACCCACAATACCCAGCTTCTCTGTCCCTCCCACAAACAGCGGTACGGTGTATCCCGACATTATTATTCCCACGTCACCTATAGGCCCTACCCTGCCTAATTATCCTGACGCACCCGAAGTACCGCCCACAAGCGGCGACTACCCCAAGCCCAAACCACCTGTAGTATTACCTACAGACCCTGTAGAGCCTGAGGTACCGGCAGCAACAGGCGGTGATATCGGCGTTGAGGACGAAGTCCCTGACCCCCCCACCACGGCTTCGCCGACATGGGCACCTGTAATCGATGGTACAGAAGAAATCCCTGCCACAACCATATCTCGTGAAGACGAGGCAGTCGAGCCCACCGAACCCACCGAACCCATTGAGGTAACGGTTCCCTGCTGGACCCAGTCTCCAACCGAGGCACCCCTTGAAGAGCCTACTATGCCTGCTGCACCCGAAACACAGTCCCCCACAGCAGGAATCAAAGTTTACGGCAAGGTAGTTGACCAAAACGGAAATCCTGTGGCAGGAGCAAAAGTAACCCTTTATTACAGCTTGAGCAACTACTCCACTGCTACAACCAATGCAAACGGCGAGTACAGCTTTACAAATGTTCCTTACTATTCAGGTATTTACGTAAAGCAAACCTACGCCCCAAGCGGATATACATCTGCCGCCAACAAAGTATACGTAAGCTCTTCCAACGATTACGGCAGCAACTATATTGTGTTTGTCTGCACAAAGAAATAATCAATCTTAAAAGGAGGCATTGACCATGAAAAAAGCTTTTGCGTCAATTTTAGTTTTCATTCTCGCTGTTGTGCTTATGCTGTCAGCAGGTTTACCTGTGTCGGCAGAGGCACTTAAAGACCCACACCCTGATTTTATCTTTAACCTATGGAGTGAATACTGTAAAGAGTTTGAAGAAATCGCAGGCTTCTACCCTACTCTCAGTGGCGATGCCAGCTACCGCGAAATCTCAGAATATTTTCCCTCTACAAGTGATGAGAGTAAAAACTTCAAGCTTATACTTGCAACCTACGGCTCTACCGAAGACACCTTCTCTTACCGTAAGGATTTTGGCGAGTACACCTACTATAACCCCAACTACTACAGGGATAGCCGTGAATACCTGATATACCTTTATAATCAGGACAAGGTTTATACCATCGAAGAAGCTTACTACAATAACGTTGAAGGTGTTGAGTCAGCCATCGGTGCCTTAAACGGCGAAGCTTTGCTAAAAGTTGGCGATACAAACGGCGATTTTGAAGTAAACATCAAGGACGTAACTTTCCTGCAAAAGTATACTGCAAAGCTTGAAAGTGTTAATAACATTTTCAGCCTTGAGCTTTTCAAACGAAGTGCTGACCTTAACCGCGACCATGATATAAATATCAA
The DNA here is from genome assembly GCA_030525665.1 of Ruminococcus sp. GTDB lineage: Bacteria > Bacillota > Clostridia > Oscillospirales > Acutalibacteraceae > Ruminococcoides. Next base: position 53,408 of record JAUNEH010000003.1, on the reverse strand, counting down.
GGACGCTACATTCCTGCAAAAACAACTTGCAAATATTTTAATCCCCACGGTTTACGAAAAAGCCCCTGCATCTGCTGATAGCGTAGAGTACAAAGAGGTAAGCTTAGGCTACAACTCTGACTACGGCAACGCCGATAAGCTTATTACAAATCTTCAGCAGTTCAGCGCCTACAGAAGCGGTTCAAGCAAAACCTATAACGAAGAGTTCTTTGAAGAAAAAGCTCTGGTACACATTTACCGTACATATTACACAGGTATGGTGCATGGCTTTGTTTCAGGAGTATACCGCGACGGCAACACCCTTTACGTAAAATACGGCGAATCACACCCCCACATAGGTGCAGGCACCACTGACGATATCGGTGTATTTAACGTTGCCCTTGAAATCGATAAGGATTTACTCGTAGGTGTAGAAAAACTTGCCATAGAAACAACCACCTACATCAGCTCTCCTTATGAATATTGAGAAAACAACCATCGTTTTTCCCTCTTTAAGAGATGTGTGATATATTGTGACCCCTTAAATGACAAAGGCTCCCTCGGGAAACCGAGAGAGCTTTTGTCATATGTAAATTAAATTATTCTTGGGATTTTTCTTTTTTAAACACAATCAGCTTGCTTAAAATGTAATTGAGGATAACCACAATAATACTTACAAGCACCTTGGCAAGCATACCTTCAATGCCAAAAATAGTCTGGTTAAGACCAATCCACACAAGGAAAGGTACTCCTACCCACTCTACCGCACCTGAGGCAAGCCGAGACCCTACGAAAAGACCTATTTCCTTAAATATAACAGTAGGCTTAAAGCTTCTGCTTTCAAAAACAAAAAGCTTGTTGGTAATGTAAGCAAAGAGCACTGCCGCAACCCACGAAAGCACGTTTGCCACAGCAACCAGCACGTTTGTATCCACAATTGCTTTTTCAAAAACACTTTCAAAAAGTGCGTAGCTGCCCCAGCTTACAAGGGTAGTAAGCACGCCGAAAATCAGATACATTATAATTTCCTTGTGCTTTAAAAACATTCTTTTAATAAAGCCATCACGTTCTTCGGGCTTTGTACTTTTATTTTCCTTTGCCATTTTTACTTCTCCGGTTTTTCAATGTTCTTTACTTTGGCTATATAAATGGGGCGGCCTTTAACCTCGAAGTAAACTCTGCCTAAATACTCGCCTATAAAACCTAATGAAATTTCCACAATGCCTGCGGAAAAAAGTATAGCAGTAAGCACAGGCAGGAAATACCCCACAAAGCCCTTAACAATAGCCATAACAATCATAGCAATTGACGTACCAACACCGCCTAAAAGCAGAAGAATACCTAAGATATACAGAAGCTTTAAAGGTGTAACCGAAAAGGCGGTAAAGCCGTCAAAGGCGTACTTGAAAAGACCCCAGAAGCTCCAGCTTGATGTGCCTATGGTACGCTCAACGTTTTCATAAGGAAGCCACTTTGTGTCAAAGCCTACCCAACAGAAAATACCCTTGGAAAAACGCTGAACCTCGCCCATTTCAAGAATTGACTGAACCATTTCACGCTTCATAACTCTGAAGTCAACAGCACCACCGGGCATTTTAACCTTGCTTGTTGCGTTTTGCATAGCAAAGAACATCTTGGAAATAGCCTGTCTTATAAAGCTTTCGCCCTTCTGCTTTTCTCTGTAAAGAGCACAGCAGTCGTGGCCATTCTCTATTTCGGCAAGCATTTGAGGAAACATTGCGGGCGGATGCTGTAAGTCAGCATCCATAACAAACACCAAGTCGGCATCTGTATGCTCAAGACCTGCGTACATAGCACTTTCTTTGCCAAAATTACGGGAAAAAGAAATATATTTTACATTGTCAAACTTTTTAGCAAGCTGAGTCATAACAAGCAAAGTGTTGTCGCGGCTGCCGTCGTTTACTAAAATATATCTGAATTTATAATCAGGAAGAGTAGCAATCACCTTGTTTGTCTCTTCCACAAAGGTAGGAAGTACTTCCTCTTCGTTAAAGCAAGGAACAACCAAATCAACTGTTTTCATTTTTCATCACCTCAATAACTTATATTATATCAAAGTCAGTCTCAAAAGTCTATGATTTTTATATGATATATTTTTAAAAAACATATTTACTCTAAATGTGAAAAGTGTTATTATAATTATGTATGCAAAAATCTCGCATAAAAAGGAGATATTATGACTAAATCTAAGAAATTTTTCTCAAAACCTGCCTCAGGCAAGAAGCTTGCCACACGGGCAGAGAAAAAGGGATTTTTCTACGATAACAGATTTATACTTCTGTCATTTGTAGTTCCCTTTGTGATTATGGCAGTAGGCTTTGCGGCTTACGACATAGCACCCTTCGGAATTTTTAAAACCATGGTAGATTCTGTGGCTCATGGCTTGGGTCAGCTTTTCCCGTCGTGGGGAATCACCACAGCCAAGCCGGACTGGTCTAACCCGTGGGGAGACAAGCAGATGCTGGTAATCGATTTGTGGCATCAGTATTATCCCTTCCTTGTTGAGCTTCACGAAAAGCTGCAATCCGGCGGAAGTCTTCTTCACTCATGGGTTTTGGGTATGGGCTCTAACTTTATTTTAGTTATGTCCTACTACCTGTTAAGTCCTCTTAACTTCCTTTCCGTAATTGTACCCGAGGCTTGGCTTGTAGAATACCTTGCCCTCATTACTGTAATAAAAATTGCCTGTATGGGTGGATTTACAGCAATTGCACTCAAGATTATTACCAAGAGAAACGACCTTTCCTTAGTGGTTTTCTCTATGATGTTCTCGTTCTGTGCATTTAACATGGGCTACTACTGGTGCGTTATCTGGCTTGACTCGGTAGCTATGCTTCCGCTTTGCGTTGGCGGTACTGTGGCACTGCTTCGAGACGGCAAGTTCAAGCTTTTTACAATTTCGCTTGCTCTTGCAGTTGTATGCAACTACTTTATCGGTCTTTTCATATGCGTAGCGGTTCTCTTCACCTGCATAGGCTACGAATGCTCTCGCTGGGGCGGTTTCAGAAAAGCCTTTAAGGACCTTGCACGCACAGCTTTCTTTACTGTATCGGCGTTGCTTATGACAGCACCTATTACAATTCCCACCTACTTAGGTCTGCAAAACACCTACAAGCAGACTATGGGTATGCCAAAAAGCTTTGTTATTAATGTTGTTTCTGACACAGGCTCAAACACAACCATTACAAAGCCTGACGTTAATGAGGTTATGAATGCTATTTCCGAGATTTTCTCCAACGTATTCTCCTTTATTAACCCCTCCGACAAGGAAGGCTTGCCTAACATTGCCTGCGGCATGCTCTGCGTTATTCTTGCAGTTGTATTCCTCTGCTCCAAAAAGATTAAGCTTGGCGAAAAGATTTTCTGCTCTGCCACACTTCTTTTCCTTGTAGCAAGCTTCTTTATCCGTCACCTTGACTTTATCTGGCACGGCTTCCATTACCCCAACATGCTGCCTTCAAGATTCAGCTTCCTCTTTAGCTTCCTGCTGATTTATATGGCTTACAGGGCATACACCTTTATTGAGCACACCCACTACCTTGACATTGTAGTTGCAATTCTTGCATTTGTTCTTCTTGTGCTCACATATTTTACAAGAGATGCCGAGTCCAACGCTCCGCTTATTGCCTCTTGCATTGTGGCAGGCGTATATATTATTCTGCTGTTCCTTTATAGCTTCAAGCTTCTTAATTTACGCACCCTTACCCTTTTGTTGTGCCTGTTTGTTTTCGGCGAAATGGTTGCAACCTCGATTATCGGCGTTAAAACCGTTACAACCACCTCTATGTCGGGCTATCCCAGAGATGAAAAGAATATGGATGCTGTGCTTGAGCATATCGAGGCTATTGAGTTTACAGGCGAGCCTGATATTTACCGCACAGAGGTACTTACAACCCAAACCCTTAACGACAGTGCACTTAACACCTACAACGGCGTTTCCATGTTCAACTCAATGGCAAACGTTAACATTACAAAATACCTTGAGCGTATCGGCGTAGGTGCTTGGCAGGCAGGCAACCGATACACCTATTATGAAAGCTCACCTGTTACCAACACGCTTTTAAACCTCAAGTACCTTATTTCCCGCGACGGCAAGTTCTACAACACTGACTACACAACACTTTTAAATAAAGTGGGCAACACTGCCTTGCTTGAAAATACAGCTTATCTGCCCATGGGCTATGTTGTAAATGAAGAGCTTATTAACTGGGCGGACGAGGATTTCAGCTCTACAGGTGCAAACAGCAAAAACGACAACCCCTTCCTTGAGCAGATTGAGTTCTGGCAGCTTGCCACAGGCATCGAAGAACCTCTTTACACTCAGCTTAAGGTTAAGGACCAAGGCCACACATCCTCCTCTATTCTTGAAGTAGGAAGGACCTCAGATGGTCATTACAAAATTAATCCTAAAGACAAATCCGCCGAAATCCACACCAAGTTCAACTACTATCCCGAGGAAGACGGCACAGTGCTGTTCTATTTAAAATACGACAACACCAAGGACAAGAAAACCAAGATTATGATAAACGACCAGGACAACGGCACCCGAACACTTAGCCGTCCCAATATCGGCGTTGCAGGTGTGGTAGAGGCAGGCGACAAGGTTTCTGTTTATACCGACCTTACCGCAGGCAAGTCCGGAAGCCTTATCATTTATTGCTATCAGCTTAACGATGAGGTCTTCGAAAAAGGTCTCGAGATTCTCTCTAAGGGCGGTCTTACCACCACAAAGAGCAGCGACACCAAAATCGAAGGTACCGTAAATGCTGACAGAGACGGTCTTTTCTTCACCTCTATTCCCTACGAAAAGGGCTGGAAGGCTTATGTAGACGGCAAAGAGGTTGAGGTTACACCCATTGCAAACGCTATGGTTGCTTTCCCCATTACCGAGGGCGAGCACGAAATTACCCTTAAGTTTATACCCAACGGCTTTATCATAGGCGTTACCGCCTTTGGCATCGGTCTTATTATGTTAGCAGCCGCTTGGTTTGTAACATCAAAGTATATGAAGGAAAACCGTGTAAAGGCACTGGCAACAACCTTCCTTAAAGCTGATGTAAAGGTTAAAGAAAAGCCTGTGGCTGAGGAAATTGCTGACGATATTTCGGAAGACATTTCCGAAGCTTCAGAAAATCCTCAAAATCAGGACATCGCCGACTCAGACGAAATAGACGAAATTCAGGAAACCGAATAACAAATTACAGGAGCCAAGAAAAACTTGGCTCCTATTTTATTGTTATTGAAAAAAGCTTGTTTCTGTAATATAATAAGCAAAAAGCTTCAAGGAGATATAAATATGAAATTCTTTATTGCTTCCGATATACATGGCTCGGCCTACTACTGCGAAAAGCTTTTAGAAGCTTACAAAACTGAAAACGCCGACAAAATCCTTCTTTTGGGCGATATTCTTTACCACGGACCCCGAAACGACCTGCCCAAGGATTACGCACCTAAAAAGGTTATTGCAATGCTTAATCCCCTTAAAAATGAGATTTTAGCCGTTCGCGGAAATTGCGACACCGAGGTTGACCAAATGGTGCTTGAGTTTCCTATTTTAGCCGACTATGCCATAATTGCTACAGACAACGCTCTTATTTACGCCACTCATGGCCACAACTTCAACAATGCAAATCTTCCGCCCATAAATAAAAACGATGTTCTTCTGCATGGTCATACCCACGTACCTGTTGTTGAGGAGTTTGACACCCACACTTATATTAACCCGGGTTCCGTTTCTATTCCTAAAGAAAACTCTCCTCACAGCTACATGACCTTTGACGGCAAAACTTTTTTGTGGAAAACCTTAGAAGGCGAAATCTATAATACATTTGAATTAAACTAAACAAAAATCACCGAACTTCATTTCATTGTGAAGCTCGGTGATTTGCTTATTATTTATTAATACCTTTTGTACGCCATTTTTCGCTTCGCCAACGCAGAAGCATCAGTATACCGCGTATTACCTCATCAGCCGCAATAGCAATCCATAAGCCGTGAATACCTAAACCGCACACAACTGCCAATATGTACGAGCCTAAGGTGCTTACAAGTATCATAGAGAAAACCGCACATATGGTGGGGAAGTACACATCTCCCGCACCTCTTAAACATCCTATAATAACAAGGTTTGTGGTTCTGCCCAGTTCAAGGAAAATATTGATGAAAAGCACCTGTGCACCTAAGGCGATAACCACCTCATCGGCAGTAAATATACCCATAAGCTTTTCGCCGAAAATTGCACCCACTATACATATAGAAATAGTTATGGAAAGTGCGTACAAATAATTCCTGTAAGCTTTGCGTTTAACTTCGTCAAACTTTTTGGCACCTACCAAGTGACCTGTAATAATCTGGCTTGCCTGCGAAATCGCCACCGTAAATATGTAGAAGAACATTGTAATATTCTGCACATATGTCTTGGTAATCAGCTCGGCATCCGTCAGGCAGTTCAGAACAATGGCTGTAATAACCACCTGAGAAATATTGTAAAGGAAGGTTTCAAAAGCCGAGGGCACGCCGATTTTCACAATATTCTTGACATCTTCCTTTGGAAAAGGCTTTAAGAGCTTAAAGATAGAGGGCTTTTCCACCTTTTTGAAAAGCACCACCGCCAACACCACAGTTCCCACAAAGCGGGAAAAGGTAGTTGCAATTGCAACGCCCATAACGCCCATTTTAGGGAAGCCGAAAAGCCCGAGAACAAAGATAACGTCGAGGGCGGTGTTCATAATATTCATGCCAAGGGTAACGTACATGGATATCTGGGTCATACCGTGGTTGCGGATAATTACAGACATAGAAGACAAAAGTGCCTGCAAAAATACAAAGCCGCCAACTATGGAAAGATACTGAGAGGCAAAGTCAAGCACAGTACCCTCTGCACCGATAAAAGAAAGAATAGGCTTACTGAAAAGCACATAAACTGTGCTTATAATAGCACCAAAAATAAGGTGAAAGGTAATCGAAAGTGCTGCAATGCGTGAGGCATTCTCTCTTTTCTTTGCACCTAAATACTGCGAAATAAGCACTGCACTTGCGGTAGAAATAACCGTAAACACAATGGTTGTAATAGAAATTGCCTGATTTGCGGTATTAACCGATGACGCCGCAAGGTCGTCATATTTACTTAACACAAATACGTCTACAAAGCCTAAAAGCATAAAAAGCAAAGTTTCTATAAAAATAGGCCACGCCATATTAAAAAGCTTTAATTTTTTCATGAAAATACCCTCGCAAAAAGTCTAACCCCATTATACACTATTAATATAATTTTACAATAACGCAAATTTTGACAAATATTGATTTTTAGTACCTACGGTTTTATAATATTATTAATAATAGGTAGATGTGTAGGAAAAATTACGTTTTATGACATTCGTGCAAGACTTTATTAAAATTTGCGACAAAAAAGCAAAAAAACAGGCTGTGCATTTGCACAGCCTTAAATATGCTTATTCAATCCTTACAAAATATTGGCAATAAACATAAACATTCTGGATTTTTTTAGCCTCTACTCCGTCATCAGCCTGAATTATAGGCTGAGTTTCTGAGGGAGTGGTATAAAGCTTAAATACAATTGCGTTCTGAGAAGGACGCATATTTCTGATTTTCTTATACTCGAAGTTGCGCTTTGTAACGCCTAAGTAATCAAAAATTACAGTCTCAATATCAGGATTTGAAAAACATTTGATAAACTCGTCTTCGTCGTGAATCTCAAGAAGATGCTTAGCCTCCTCGAAGGAAATGTTGTAGCATTTGAACTGTCCTTCATTCATAACAGAAATCATGCTGGAATTGTCCAAAAGCAGTAAGGGTAAAGATGCTGCATTTTTCATAAAATATGCCTCCTTTAATTATATTTTTTAACATTATATACTATATTACTGCCGATGTCAATAACTTTTTGTTGATGATAACCAATGATGATACCGAAATATTAATATATAATATTATAAGGAGTAAATCTTTATGAGCAAAAAAGAATTTAAAACCAACGTTATGCGGATTTTAGACCAAAAGAAAATCAACTACAATAGCCACAGCTACGCAGATACCGACGCCTTAAGCGGAGTTGAAGTAGCCGAAGCTCTGGGTGAAAACCCCGACAGAGTTTTTAAGACCTTGGTAACTCAGGGTGCAAGCAAAAATTACTTTGTATTTATGGTGCCTGTAAAAGAGGAGCTTGACCTTAAAAAGGCGGCAAAATCAGTTAATGAAAAAAGCATAGCTATGATAAAGGCAAAGGAGCTTTTGCCCCTGACAGGATATGTTCACGGCGGTTGCTCACCAATAGGTATGAAAAAGCAGTTTAAAACTACCATTCACCATACCGCCAAGGATTTTGACACCATTTATTTCAGTGCAGGCAAAATCGGCTATCAGGTGCAGACTTCTCTTGCTGAGCTTGGCAAAGTAATACCCTTTGAACTTGATGATATTGCGGAATAAACAAAGGCATTGCAATTATTTTGCAACGCCTTTGTTTTACAAAAGTTCAAAATGTTTTTTGTCGGCATCTATTATACCCTCTTTTTTCAGCTTGCTTATTTCTACAGAAAGCCCGCTTCGCTCTACACCTAAAAAATCCGCCAGCTCCTGACGGTCAAAGGGAATGTCAAAGCTGTTGCCTGACTTTTTGGCACAAAGCATAAGGTACGCCATCAGCTTTTCTCTTGTACTGCGTTTTGATGTAACTTCGATTTTCTGATGAAACTGAATGTTTTTTACCGCCAGATTCTTCATCATATTAAAAATAAGCTGCTGGTGAAATCCGCAGTTGTTAGTACAGGTGTGCAGAATATGAGTACAGTCTATAAACATAATCTCTGACGGCTCGTTGGCAATAATGCTGACAGGCATATTCTTAACCTCAGCACAGGCAAATGCCTCGCCAAAAACCTGTGACACCTCAGAATGCCCTACTATACTTCTGTTGCCGTAATAATCTGTCTGAATTATCTGCACACTGCCCGAAAGAACTATACCGATAAATCTTGCAGGGTTACCCTCAGCAATTACGGTGTATTTTTTGTCAAAAAACGCTACCCTTGCCCCAAGACAGATAAGCATCTTAAGTAAATTTTCATCGTCAATCCCCTCAAATAGAGGGCAGACTTTCAGCACATCTAAATATTTTTTCATATTTTTCACCTTTTGTTGAAATTTCAACATACTTTCACCTTCGATTATATTATAATGAGGTCACAAAATCAAGGAGGTTTTGAAAATGCTTAGAAAAATAATCAAGATAGATGAAGAAAAATGCAACGGCTGCGGCCTTTGTGCGGCGGCTTGCCACGAAGGTGCAATCGAGATGATAAATGGTAAGGCAAAGCTTACCCGTGAAGACTACTGTGACGGCTTAGGCGATTGTTTGCCTGCATGTCCCGTAGACGCCATAAGCTTTGAAGAGCGTGAGGCTCCTGCTTACAACGAGGCGGCAATTTTAAAAGCCAAGGCTGAAAAGTCCTCTGCTCCTCTTCCCTGCGGCTGTCCCGGAACAAATGCTAAAACTATTAAAAGAGACTCCAATATTCCGCTAAAAATAACAAACACTCAGAGTCAGCTTTCTCAGTGGCCCTGCCAGATTAAGCTTGTGCCTGTAAATGCTCCTTACTTTGAAAATGCAAATCTGCTGGTTGCCGCAGACTGCACAGCCTTTGCCTACGGCAATTTTCATCAGGATTTCATAAGAAACCACATAACCCTTATAGGCTGCCCAAAGCTGGACGAGGGCGACTATGCCGAAAAACTTACTGAAATTATCAGAAGCAACAACATTAAAAGCGTCAAGGTGGTAAGAATGGAAGTACCCTGTTGCGGTGGAATCGAAAACGCCGTAAAAAAAGCTTTAATGGCAAGCGGCAAGTTTATTCCATGGCAGGTAGTAACCATCACCACAGACGGAAAAATTTTAGAATAATTTGAAGATTTACTATTTAAAACTTAAAAAACAGTGATATAATTAAAGAAAAAAGTTAAACCGAGGTGCATAAAAATGAACATAACAAAGGATATTAAATACATAGGTGTAAACGACCACAAGGTTGACCTTTTTGAGGGTCAGTACATTGTGCCAAACGGTATGGCATACAACTCTTACGTAATTATGGACGAAAAAATTGCCGTTATGGACACAGTTGACGCAGGCTTTACCCACGAATGGCTTGACAATCTGCAGAATGCTCTGGAGGGCAGAAAGCCTGATTACCTTATTGTTCAGCATATGGAGCCTGACCACTCTGCAAATATCTTTAACTTTATGAAGGCATATCCTGAGGCAAAAATCGTTTCTTCTCAGAAAGCTTTTGCAATGATGATTAACTTCTTCGGTACAGATTTTGCCGACAGACAGGTTGTTGTAGGCGAAGGCGACACCCTTAACTTAGGTACACATACCCTTACCTTTGTTACTGCTCCTATGGTACACTGGCCTGAGGTTATTGTTACTTACGACAGCACAGACAAGGTGCTTTTCTCTGCAGACGGTTTCGGCAAGTTCGGAGCTTTAGACGTAGAGGAAGACTGGGCTTGCGAAGCAAGAAGATACTACATCGGTATTGTAGGCAAATACGGCGTTCAGGTCCAGAATCTTCTTAAAAAAGCCGCAGGTCTTGATATTGCAATAATCTGCCCCTTACATGGTCCTATTCTCACTGAAAATTTAGGCTACTACCTGAATTTATACAACACTTGGTCAAGCTACACCCCCGAGGAAGAGGGCATTGTAATTGCTTATACCTCGGTTTACGGCAACACCAAGAAGGCTGTTATGGAGCTTAAGGAAAAGCTTAAGGCAAAGGGTTGCCCCAAGGTAGTTGTTAATGACCTTGCAAGGGTTGATATGGCAGAAGCTGTTGAGGACGCCTTCCGCTACAGCAAGTTAGTTCTTGCCACAACCACCTATAATTCTGAGATTTTCCCATTTATGAGAGAATTCATCTACCACCTTACAGAGCGTAACTTCTCTAACCGCACAGTTGCTTTTATTGAAAACGGCAGCTGGGCACCTATGGCAAACAAGGTTATGAAGGGTATGTTTGAAAAGTCAAAGAACCTTACCTTTGCCGAAAATTCTGTTACCATTCGCTCTGCCTTGAATGAAGAAAGTTCAAATGCTCTTGAGGCTTTATCGGAGGAACTCTGCATGGAATATCTTGCTCAGCAAGACTCGACGGCTAACAAAAACGACCTTAATGCCCTTTTCAATATCGGCTATGGTCTTTACGTTGTAACTTCAAACGACGGCAAAAAGGACAACGGACTTATTGTTAACACAGTTACTCAGGTTACCAATACCCCCAACCGCATTGCCGTTACAATCAATAAGGAAAACTACTCTCATCACGTTATCAAGCAGACAGGAAAAATGAACATCAACTGCTTAACAGTCGATGCTCCTTTCGCCGTATTTGAAAAATTCGGCTTTGTTAGCGGAAGAAACGAAGATAAGTTTAAAGACTGCGAGCCCTTACGCTCTGACAACGGTCTTATCTTCCTGCCCAGATACATCAACTCCTTTATGTCTTTAAAGGTTGAGCAGTACGTAGACCTTGACACTCATGGAATGTTTATCTGCTCTATTACAGAGGCAAGGGTTATATCTGACAGAGAAACCATGACCTACACCTACTATCACGAAAATGTTAAGCCCAAGCCCGAAACCGAAGGCAAAAAAGGCTATGTCTGCAAAATCTGCGGATATATTTACGAGGGCGACACCCTTCCTGAGGACTTCATCTGCCCCTTATGCAAACATGGTGCAGTTGACTTTGAAGAAATAAAATAATATTTTTTACGGAGGTAAATTTTATGTGTGGAATCAGATTTTACAAATGTATGCACTGCGGTAACATCATCGGCGTTATTCACAACGCAGGTGTACCTATGATGTGCTGCGGCGAAAAAATGCAGGAGCTTATCCCCGGCACAGTTGATGCCGCTGTGGAAAAGCACGTACCTGTTGTCAGCATTGAGGGCAACATCGTAACCGTTAAGGTTGGCGAGGTTGAGCATCCCATGGTTGAGGAACACTTTATCCAGTGGGTATACCTGCAGACAGACCGCGGCGGTCAGCGCAAGTGCTTAAAACCCGGCGACAAGCCCGAGGTTAAGTTTGCACTTTGCGACGAAGTACCCGTTGCAGCCTTTGAATACTGCAACCTTCACGGCTTATGGAAAGCTGACATCTGATTAATTTACGGAGGAAAACAAAATGAAATACGTATGCGACGCTTGCGGCTGGGAATACGACGAGGAGGCAGGTCTTCCTGAGCAGGGTATTGCACCCGGCACCAAGTTTGAGGACTTACCCGAAGATTTTGAATGTCCCCTTTGCTGTGTTGGCAAAGATATGTTCAGCAAAGCTTAAATAACACAAAAAGAAACCGAGGCTTTTTAAAAGCCTCGGTTTTATTATTATCTGATACCGTATTTTTCAATAACGTAATCCATATCCTTGTCGCCTCTGCCTGAAAGGTTAATAAGCACAGAGCCGTGCTCCATAGTCTTTGCAAGCTTCATACCATAGGCAACTGCGTGGGAGCTTTCAATAGCAGGGATAATACCCTCAAGACGGCTGAGCTTGTAGAAAGCATCAATGGTTTCTTCGTCGTCAATTACGTCGTACTTAACTCTGCCGATTTCCTGAAGGAATGCGTGCTCAGGACCTGAGGATGGATAGTCAAGACCTGAAGCTACTGAGTAAACAGGAGCAGGCTCGCCCTTTTCGTCCTTAAGCATTATAGAGTTAAAGCCGTGCATAATGCCCTCTGTGCCGTACTTAAGGCTTGCGGCGTGGTCACCAAGTGTAGGGCCTTTACCTAAAGGCTCGATACCGTAAATATCAACAGGGTCATTCAAAAATCCTGAGAAAAGACCTGCTGCATTACTTCCGCCGCCTACGCAGGCAACGATGGCATCGGGAAGGTGACCTGTCATCTCAACAAACTGCTCTCTTGCCTCAATACCGATAACAGACTGAAAATCTCTTACCATCATTGGGAAAGGATGAGGACCTAAAACCGAGCCAATACAGTAAATAGAATCCTTGTATTCCTTGGAATATGCGTCAAATGCGGCATCCACGGCCTCTTTAAGAGTTTTAAGGCCGTGAGTAACCTCAATAACATTTGCACCTAAAATCTTCATTCTGGCTACATTAGGAGCCTGCTTCTTAATATCAACCGAACCCATGTAAATATCACATTCAAGACCGAAATAAGCTGCAGCAGTTGCAAGTGCAACACCATGCTGACCTGCACCTGTTTCGGCAATAACCTTCTTTTTGCCCATATATTTTGCAAGCAAAGCCTCGCCCATACAGTGGTTAAGCTTATGAGCACCTGAGTGGTTTAAGTCCTCACGCTTTGCATAAAGCTGAACTCTGCCACCAAGTGCATCCGAAAGACGCTCAAGGTGAGAAACAGGAGTAGGTCTGCCCTGAAATTCTTTACGAATTCTTCTGAGCTCTGCAATAAACTTTCTGGACTGGCAGATTGAGAAGTAAGCCTCGGTAATTTCTGCCATAGCATCCTTTAATTTATCCTCAATATATACTCCGCCGTATTTGCCGAAGTAACCGTCTTTGTTGGGGTAATGTCTGAAATAAGTATCAAAATCTACGCCACTGAAATTCATAATAAATCCTCCAATATATAAAATAAGCTGTGTGTAAAATAATATTTTAATATTTTAAGCTCCGCCATCGTTTAGTATAAAGCTTCATAAAAAAATCAGTCCTTGACAGAAAATTTCATCTGTCAAGGACGAATAAACTGATTATCCGCGGTGCCACCTTGATTTACGGCAAGCCGTACACTTAAGGAATACTAACATATCCCCGACAACTGACGTATGTCACACGTTGCAGAATACTCTGAGAAAAGCCTCATTTGACTGCACCCTCAGCGGTCCATTTGACAACCTGTTTCTTACTCGGCTTTCAGCTACCCGAGCTCTCTGTAAAGGCATAATTGCCGTTATCCCCGCGTCAACGGTTTAACTTTTAATTTATAATTTATATTACTACACCTTTATGTGTTTGTCAACAAAAAGTTTATTAAAACCCTTTCATTGTAAGCGAAATTCTCTGCTTTTTGGTATCTACGGAAATTACCTTTACCTTAACAATGTCGCCTACTTTTAAAGCTTCAGAGGGGTGCTTAATAAATTTGTCGCTAATCTGAGATATATGCACAAGTCCATCCTGATGAACGCCAATGTCAACAAAGGCACCAAAGTCAATTACGTTTCGCACAGTTCCTGTAAGCTCCATACCCTCTTTAAGGTCGTCAATGCCCATAACGTCCGTTCTAAGTACGGGCTGAGGAAGGCTTTCTCGAGGGTCACGGCCGGGCTGTGTAAGCTCGTCTAAAATATCCTCTAAGGTAGGCACGCCTATGCCGAGACTTTCGGCGATTTCCTTGCGGTTGCCTGCCTTTTCCTTAATGCCCTTTATACCGCCGTTTTTAATATCCTTTGTGCTAAAGCCCAGAAGCTTCAAAAGCTCTTTTGCCGCCTTGTATGACTCGGGGTGAACTGCAGTGTTATCAAGAGCCTCTTTGCTGTCGGCAACTCTGAGGAAGCCTGCACACTGCTCGAAGGCCTTTGGACCAAGCTTAGGCACCTTTTTAAGCTCGCTTCTGCTTTTAAACTTACCGTTTTCTTCTCGGTAGGCTACGATATTCTTGCAAACCGTACCGTTTAAGCCGGCGATTCGGCTTAAAAGTGCAGGAGATGCAGTGTTAAGGTCGGCACCGACAGAGTTTACGCAGTCCTCAACAACGCCATCAAGAGTTTCGCCAAGGCGTTTCTGGGGCATATCATGCTGATACTGACCGATACCGATAGACTTGGGGTCAATTTTAACAAGCTCTGCAAGTGGGTCCTGCAGACGTCTTGCAATTGAAACCGCACTTCTTAAGGTAAGGTCAAGCTCGGGAAGCTCATCCGCCGCAAGCTTTGAAGCAGAATAAATCGAAGCACCTGCCTCGCTTACCATCATATATGCAAGGTCGCTCTTTTTAAGCTCGCCGATTACCTCGGCAGCGAAAATCTCGGTTTCTTTGCTTGCTGTACCATTACCGATAGAAAGCACCGTTGCGTCGTGCTTCAAGATAAGAGCCTTTAATTTTTCTTTGCTTTCTTTAATCTTTGCTTCGCTGTGAGTGGGATAAATTACGGTAGTGTCAAGAACTCTGCCTGTACCGTCAACAACTGCCACCTTACAGCCAGTTCGATAACCCGGGTCAAGGCCGATTACTACTCTGTCCTTAACGGGAGGCTGCATCAAAAGCTGATGAAGATTAGTAGCGAAAAGCTTCATAGCAGCAACGTCGGCGTTTTCTGTAAGTGCCCCGCGTATCTCTCGCTCGATAGAGGGAAAAAGAAGCCTTGCATAGGCGTCCTCGCAAGCGGTCATTACCGCCTCACTGCAAGGCGAGTCGCCCTTTACCATAACCTTTTTAATCATATTAAGGGGTTTTTCGTCTGCTATTTCTATGGTTACCTTTAAAAACTTTTCACGCTCGCCGCGGTTAATTGCAAGCACCCTGTGGCCGCTGATTTTCTTAACAGACTCAGAAAATTTGTAGTAGCCTGTGTAAACAGAGTCTGCTTCTTCATCTGCCGCAACGCTAACCACTACGCCGTTTAGCCAGATAATATTGAAAAGTCTCTTTCTAATGTCTGCGTTGTCTGAGCAAATCTCAGCAATAATATCAAGGGCACCCTGAAGAGCATCCTCGGCGGTTTCTACGCCCTTCTCGGCATCTACGTAGTCTTTAGCCAAATCTATTGGGAAGGACTTTTCATCCTCCTGATTCAATATATACTCGGCAAGTGGCTCTAAGCCTTTTTCTTTAGCAATAGATGCCCTTGTCTTTCGCTTGGGTCGGTAAGGTCTGTAGATATTTTCCAAATCCGCCATGGTCTCGGCCTTTTCTATTGCGGCAGTAATTTCTTCGGTAAGCTTGCCTTGAGCATCGATAAGCTCAGTTATTTCCTTGGCTCTTGCCTCAAAATTCCGAAGATATTCAAGACGCTCGCTTACTTCTCTTATAAGCTGGTCGTCCATAGAGCCATGAAGCTCTTTACGATATCGGGCGATAAAGGGAATGGTGTTACCCTCGTCAAGAAGAGTGATAATGTTGCCTGCGTACTCAGGCTTAATATTAAATTCCTGTGATAATTTCGCGATAAAATCCATAATAAAAATTCCTTTTTAAATGATTTGCATTTGAAGTAATTATACCATATTCTGTATTTATTTACAACCAAAAACTGCCGCCTGATAAAGTTCAGACGGCAGATAGATTCAGTTTTTCTCGGCAAATTCAAAGGCAGCTTTCATACCTTCGCCCGAGTCGTGGAAGCGGTGATTCTGGCACATATCGTAGCCGGGCAGGTTGTTGCCTTCTACCAGCACAGGACCTGTGGGGGTAATTGCAACGTCCCAGCCTACGTATCTCATACGAGGCTCAACCTTGGCGGCTTTTTTGCAAAGCTCAAGAGCTTCATCAAAGTAAGGTACCTTAAAGCCAATGAATTCAAAACCATTATTGGGATGCTCTGTATAGTAAGATACCGTCTTATCACAAAACATCGGGTGAGTAATTACACCTTCTTTTGAAAGCAAGGTATACATACCGCCGCTGGTTACGTTGTCTACGTCGTTTTTGCCGCTTCCCACACGAATAAGTGCATACACAAAATTAGCGTTGCCCTTGTCGCTGAGTAAGGTTACAATACGGATTGTATTAACCGAACGGCTGCAAAGTCTGTTCATTTCATCATGCTGAACAATAGCTTCCTCGGCAAGAAAAAGCTTTTTTGATATAAGCTCGCTATAAAGCTCCTTAAGATTTTTGCCACTAAGGTCAACCTTCACAACACCTAAGCCTCCGAAAGAAGAGGGCTCCTTTGCAAAAAAGCAAACCTTGCCTTGGCAAAACTTTTCGAAGCTTTCGAAGCCACTTTGCAAATCAACGAAATCTCGCTTAAGATATTCTTTAAAAGTGCGGTTAAAGTTAAGCTTATCCGTAAACGTTGGATTTGCTTCGGGATTATTAAGCCTTCTGGCAAGAGAAAGGTTGTCGTCCATTGTCATAAAGGTTTTACGCTTATCCTTACCTATATAAGCAAAGCCAAAGGTCATATAGTCAAGGTAGCCTATGCCGTAACGAAACATAGAAAAGACCATATTAAAAAAAAGCCATATGCGGTTTTTGCCTGATTCATTATGAACAATATTAAGGTTTCTGAAAAACCTCAGAAAGCTTCCTGAGGCTACACGCCTGAAAAAGGTAATAATTTTTC
>JAUNEH010000003.1:0-36082 GCA_030525665.1 Ruminococcus sp. | reverse complement strand
ATAAAAAAAGCAAGGACAGCCCCTTATAAAACATTTTAATTATAACAACACACCGAGATTTGTGAAAAAGCAGGGATAAAAAGGCTGTTTTTGGGACCAATTATACTGGATAATAAAAAATTTTATTATATAATTATATTAGCAACCAATATTGTGCAACGAATACTTTTATGCTATATTATAATTGATGTAATATATAATAAAGGGCGTGTTGAAATGAAGGTCGCTATTGTTGACGATATCAAGGAATACCGCGAAAGTACAGGCAAAGCAATATTCGAATGGGCAAAAGACAGAAAAGAAGCCGTATCCATAAAGGGTTACAAAAGCGGAGAAAGCTTTCTGGCGGCACTTAACGGCGAAAGCTTTGACATTGTGTTTATGGATATATACATGGACGGCTTAACAGGTATAGAAGCCGCCACAAAGCTTCGCGAAATAAGCCTTGATACCCTGCTGATTTTTATGACAACCAGCGTTGACCATATGGCAGAAGCCTTTCCCTGCAGAGCTTTTGACTATATTATGAAGCCTGTTGACATAACAAGGCTTTACAAAGCATTGGACGAAGCTGTAAAGGTTTTGCCCGATAATCAGCCTTATATAACAATCACTGTTGAAAAGCAGGAAATTAATATTTTCTTGTCTGATATTCTGTATATTCTATCAGACCTTAACTACTGCCTTGTTTATACCAGACAAGGAGAGTACCGCACAAGGTCGCAGTTCAGCAAGTTTATGGAACAGCTTGATGAGGCTGCTCAATTTTTAATCATTAACCGCGGTATCGCTGTAAATCTTGATAACGTTCTTGATATAAAGGAGCTCGACTGTGAGCTTTCAGATAAAACAATACTTCCTGTAAGCAAAAAGAAAAAGCAAAGTGCCGAGCAGGCACTTATAGACCGACGCTTTCAGGTAAGACGAAAGGCAGGCATATAAATTGAATCCGGAACACATTATCCGTTCGATTATAGAGGTAGCACTTGTAATACCAATTGGTATAACGTGCTTGTTGACCTTTATAGATAATCTGAGAATCAAAACAAGCTACGCTATGGGGCTGTTTGTTGGCGGCTTCTCAATACTTGCCTCTATAGGCGGTATACTCAGGCTTAATTATAGTCTTAATATTAACTTAGTAGTGCTGTCCTTTACGGGGCTGATACTATTATACGTATTGTGGGCAGTAAAAGAGAGCAAGCTTAAGGTTATTTATTTGTTTGTATCAGCAGGAGCCATAATAAGCTCAATAAGACTATTCGGCTATCTTTTAGAGGCAAAAAACAATGCTGACGCAACCTATAACGATGTACAAGGATGGGGACTTATATTAAGATTAGTCCTTACTGCGGCTTTTATGGTTGCATTTGTTGCTTTTCTTCCTAAGATTCGCTGGTTAATGAATTGCACGGATATAAACAAAATATGGAAAATCATGTGGCTTGTCCCCTTTACCTTTGCGGCATCTAACATAATAACCATTCCGCACCACTACTATATTTTTGAATTCGGCAGAGTAAAACAAATATACATAACCTTTATGTCGGTTCTGTTTATTATGCACCTGCTTTTTCAGTTTATGGTATACTACATGGCAAAAACCATCACCGAAAAAGCAATGCTGGACAGACAAACACAGATGCTTTCTATACAAGCTTCTCAGTACGAAAGCTTACAGCGACATATTGAAGCTACGTCAAAGCTCAGGCACGATTTCAAGCATACAGTTCGCAGTGCAGTGTCACTTGCACACGAGGGCAACAACGACGCCCTTATAAAACTTCTTTCCGACTATGGTGTAGCTGCGGCAAATACAGACAAACACAGTATTTTTACAAAAAACAGCTCGCTTAACGCACTTATCTGTTACTATCACGACCAGGCGGCAGACAAAAATATTCTTTGCAACTGGCAAGTAAGATTGCCTGAAAAAATGAACATTGAAGATATTGACCTTTTCAGCGTAGTAGGCAACCTGCTTGAAAACGCAATTCACGCCGCTGAAAACGAAGCCGCAGAAAACCGCTACGTTAACTTCAAGGCAGACGTTGAAGAAAACGGCGACATTTACATTGTAACTACCAACGGATTCTGTGGCGAAATCAAAAAAGACCGCGACAAGTATCTTTCTACCAAAAAAGACGGCTCAGGCATCGGTATTGAGTCTATAAAAAGCGTTGCACGACGTTACAACGGATTTGTAAGCTTCTATAACGACCCTAAAACATTTTATGCCGACGTTATGCTTAAACAAAACGTAAACTGACAAAAACCCGCAGCTTATGATGCGGGTTTTATCTTTTCTCCCCTTGACTTTAGTTTTATTGTGGAGTAACATAAAACTAATATTACATAAAGGAAAGTGTATATGAACGATAAAAAAGACAAAATCAAGTCAGCATTTCGGCAATATTCCAAATGGATTATAGGAATTGCCGCAGTGTGCATACTGCTTTATTTAGGCGTTGCTAACTTAGGCTCGGTAACTAAAGCGCTGCAGTGGGTAGCGGGACTTTTCACTCCGCTTACAATCGGCTTTTTCATGGCGTTAATACTAAACGTACCCATGAAATTTTTTGAAAATCATCTGTGGCACAAAACCAAAAAGAAATTCGCCCAAAAGCTGAGGCGGCCTACGGCTTTTATACTTTCTCTTGTATTGATTTTAGGAATTCTGACCGGAGTCATCGTACTGGTTGTTCCCGAAATTGTAGACGCGGTAAAGATTGTTGCCAAAAACGCCATGGGCATTGTAAACGAGCTTGCTCTGCTTAATAAAACCGGAGATTTTGAAAGTCTGCCCTTTGGCAATATCCTTGCAAAAATCAACTGGAGTGGCATCGCAGACAACGTAGAGCAATGGGTCAAGCAGGAAAGCGGAACCCTGTTTAACGGTGCTATGGATACCGTGGTTTCTTTTGTGGGCGGTATTGTGGACTTTGTGTTTGCAATAATTTTCTCTATTTACATTCTGTTCAGCAAAGAAACCCTTAAATATCAGGCAAAACGCCTTGTAAGGGCGTGGCTTCCCGAAAAAGGTGGCAACTATCTTGTTCATGCAACCTCTGTGGCAAACGGCGTTTTCCGTAATTTCGTTGCAGGTCAGACCATTGAAGCTATAATCTTGGGCAGCCTTTGTGCATTGGGTATGATTTTGCTTAGAATCCCCTATGCACCTATGGTTGGTGCTTTGGTAGGCGTTTGCGCGCTTATCCCTGTTGTGGGTGCCTTTATTGCAGGCGGTGTCGGTGCATTTATGATTTTCACCGAGTCACCCGTTAAAGCCCTTGTGTTTATTATTTTCCTTATAATTTTGCAACAACTTGAGGGAAATCTTATTTATCCCAGAGTAGTGGGAAGCCAGGTAAAACTGCCTGCAATCTGGGTGCTGGCGGCGGTAACCGTCGGCGGTGCCGTTGCAGGTCCTGTGGGCATACTTTTAGGTATACCACTTGCATCTACCGCTTACGTTCTTGTACGCGAGGCTACCGAAAACCGCGAAAAAAAGTTAGGACTTGTGCCCTCTAAAAATGAGGACACCGCAGTCGAAGAACCAAACACCAAATAAAATCATAATAAAGCAGGTTCACTTCAAAGTGAACCTGCTTCTTTTATGCTTTTAGTTTATTGTCTGCACATATGTATCTGCCGCCTGATTATAGGCATAAAGTGCTTTTACTACATTCGTAAGGTTTGTATCCGAGCCCTGCATAGCAAGGTAGCCGTAACTCAGCACACTGTATTCCAGAGAAAATTCGCCTGCTGTCACTACAAAACTACTATCAAGACACTGCGCAATAATGTCGGAAATTTTAATTTCGTAGTAGCCGTTCTTCTTTTGGGCAGAAACCTCAGCACCGTTCACCTTAAATTCGGGAACATTTTCTTCGTCTTCAATATAAAAATAATGCTTGATTGCCGTCTCGCTTTTGAGGCTCAGACGCGAACCATAGTAAGAGACGCCTGCCTCTTTGCCCGTAAGCTTAGGCTGATACGCGGTAAAATCCGCATTACCGAGCACTTTATCGCCGTCGCTTAAGCTTTCGTTTGCCAGATTTTCGGTATTGTAACCGAAGTAAGTCTGTGCACTTGCTCCGTAGTTAAGCATTGCCTTTATTACAGGTACTTCTTTGGCATAGGCTTCGGAATCAGACAGAATTAATTCGCCATATTCCTTAACAGAATACTTAAACACGTCGCTTTTTTCTTTTGAGGTAATAACCTGTGCTGAAATATCAGATGCCATTTCCTTAGCCGCTACCTCGCAAGTAAAAACATAATAACCCTTGTCCGATATCGGTGCATCCTTTACATAAACGGTTTTTTTAGCTTTAGTGGGAAGAGTAAACACAACCTTAGCATCCGCGTCGGCTACAACCTCATCAGAAAGCTCCATATAAAAGCTTACTGCAATATTTCCGCCGAGGCTTATGCTGTGACCTGCTACTGTTGCAGGCTTCTGAGGTGCCGGAATTACCTCTACCGCTTCTCTCAGCTCTACACCTTCGCAGACTTTATTGCTGTACGCAAAGTAAGTTATGCCGTCAATCGCTGTCATTTCCTGAACTATAAACTCAAGGGAGGTTTCGCCACCTTCAACAACTGTAAAGTCAAGAGTGAGCAAAAGCTTTTCAGCGGTAAAATCGTAACCATTTACATTTGAAGCATTAGCCGCTACTGCACCCTCATGCTCGGAATTATAAATCGCATCACTGATATTCGGACAACTTTTTGCCGCTTCTAAATCGGATGAAACTGATTTTTCAAGGTTAAGCTTGCTACTGTTGTAGCTTAAAATAGTCTGGATATCCTCAAAAGGCTTATCTGCATTAAGAAAAACATTGTATGTAACGGTGTCGCCTATCTGAGCTGTCAAGGAACCGCCGCCGTAGTTAAGCTTTAAGGTATCGCTCTTATTATCAGCCACATACTCGTTGTCTTTAATCACAGCAAGCTTATGGGTTTCCTTATTGAAATTAAAGGTATAACTGCCGCCCGTTGCCACCAAGGTACACTTTGCATTGATGCTGTCGCTTAATTTAAATCCTGAAGTCGACACATATTCAGTGGTGTCCTTAATCGTGCCTGGGTGACCGTATTCGGTGTCGCCGCATTTGATTTTAAACAGATAGTTACCTGCTTCAAGTTCGACGGTGGTGCTGAAGATATTATCCTCAACAAGCTCCAATACGGTGCCCTCCCAGTTATTGAAGGAGCCAAGAAGCACCGTTTCCTCGGCTGTTTGCTCTGCTGCAAATACCGGTATACACTGACAGGTGAGTATTAAAATTAAAACAAGTACAAGAGATAAAGCACGTTTGAATATCATAACGATACCACCCCAATTTTAGTCTGATTTTATCATAACATCTTTTTATAAAAAATACAACTGTATTATTCCATAAATCCTGCATGCACAAAGTCTTTAGTTTGGCTATTTTTTCATATAACGGTGTCCTGATTAAAAATAAAACTGCCCCACAATGTGAGGCAGTTGATTTTTATACTTCATAAATCCATAAGAGGATTTATTTCATTAAACAAAAACTTTTAAGTTTTTGTTTAGCCCTTAACGGCACCAGCGGCAACACCCTTGATGATGTGCTTCTGGCAGGTAAGGTAGAATACAATAACAGGAATAATGCTTAAGAGGATAAGTGCCATAGTTGCACCTAAGTCTACTGTACCATAGCTACCCTTAAGGTACTGAATATGAATGGGAATTGTCATATACTTTGTTCTGTCCAGTACAAGGTAAGGCAAGAGGTAGTCGTTCCACACCCACATAATCTCAAGAATTGCAACAGAAATAATTGTAGGCTTAAGCATAGGAAGAACAACCTTGAAGTAGGTTCTGAAAGGACCGCAACCGTCAATGGCGGCAGCTTCTTCAATTTCAAGGGGGATGCTCTTTACAAATCCTGTAAACATAAACACCGCCAAACCTGCACCAAAACCAAGGTAGATAATGGGAATTGTCCATGGGGTGTTAAGCTTTAAGGTGTCTGCAGTTTTCGAAAGGGTAAACATAACCATCTGGAAAGGAATAACCATAGAGAAAACGCAGGCATAGTAAACAATTTTGCAAATTACAGAGTTTACTCGGGAAATATACCAAGCCGCCATAGAAGTGAAGAAGATAATCAAGAAAGTCGAAAGCAAAGTAATAACCAAGCTCCAGAGAACAGATTGCCAGAAGGGATAACCGCCGAAGGTCATTCCCTTGATAAAGTTATCAAAGCCTGCATAGCTTTCTGCATTGGGAAGTGCAAAGGTATCTGTCTTTACGAAGGTATTCTGCTTAAAAGAGTTAAGCACCACCATAAAAACAGGCATAACGTAGAAAATAGAAACTAATGTAAAGAGTATTGTCAGCCAAAGCTTTTTAGGCTTGGCATTTAATGGCTTTACTTTCTTCTGTTTAGTAGTCATTACTGCTGCACCTCCTTCTTTCGTGTTGATTTAAGCTGGATAAGTCCGATACATGCAACAAGAATAAAGAACAGCACCGCCTTAGCCTGTGCAACACCGCGGGAGTTGGAAGCCTGACCATAGAAGGTGTTGTAAATATTAAGGGCAAGCATCTCGGTAGTATGAACCGTAGAACCGTCGGGGTTGATAATATAAGGCAGACCGCCTGTAAGGGCTAAGTTCTGGTCAAACAGCTTGAAGCCGTTTGTAAGGGATAAGAATGTGCAAATTGTAATAGAGGGCATTACGTTGGGAATGGTAATCTTAAAAAGTGTCTGGAATGCGTTTGCACCGTCAATTTTTGCTGCCTCAATCATATCCTCAGGCACTGCCTGTAATCCTGCAACATAGATAATCATCATGTATCCGACCTGCTGCCAACACATAAGGATGATAAGACCCCAGAAGCCCCAAGTCTTGTTAAGCAAAATAGAAGTACCGTAAGCACCTAAGATACCGTCAAAAATCATGCTCCAAATATAACCCAGAACGATACCGCCGATAAGATTAGGCATAAAGAATACGGTACGGAAAATATTTGTACCCTTAATACCCTGTGTAAGTGCATAAGCAACCACAAAGGCGAGAACGTTAATTAAAATAACGGAAACCACTGCAAACAGTGCAGTAAAACCAAAGGAATAACGGAAGCTTTCGTCAGCGAAAGCCTTGACATAGTTGGAAAAACCAACCCACTGCCAGTTACTTGTTGTCTTGAATTTACAGAAGGAAAGGAACATACCATGCAGGAATGGCCATACAAAGCCGATGCAGAATGCTGCCACCATAGGTAAAAGGAAAAACCAGCTCTGACGCTTTATGGGTCTTCTTAAAAGCTTAGAGTTCACTGCGGCACCGCTGTACGCCTTCTTCTTTTTCTTTTTTTTCTCCATTTTTCCACCTCCGAAAAAAGTATCAAAGCCTTCGGCCTTGAAAAAACATTGCGTTATCGTAGGGAACGCATTTATGCGTTCCGAAAATATTTACTTGCGGAATGGATAAATCCATTCCCTACAAAACTAATTGCTACAGATTTATCAAAAAACGGGGCGAGTTTTAGGCTCGCCCCGTTTGTTAGCAACAATCTAAGTTAAATCTGACTTAGCAGAAATTACTGATTTGCAGCCTCGTACTGAGTTGCCCAACCGCCTACGAAAGCAGCCTCAACCTTCTCCCAGTTTGCATCTGTGGGATCAGCGTTGTAGTCGTTAAGAGCAGCAACTAAAGCTGCACGGTATGCGTCAACATTGGGCTGGAAGTTTGTAACCCAAGGCATGTTGTAGTTGCCAGCAGATGCATAAGCGTTAGCCTGTGCAAGGAAGGGGTTAGTAGACTCAGCAGCATTCTTATAAGGCATAACGCCGAATGTCTCAACAGCCTTTGCAGAAGCCTCTGCATCTGTTACCATCCAGTACATGAAATCAAGAGTTGCCTTGATGTCAGCTTCGCTTGCCTTGCCGTTAACTGCCCAGTAGTTCTCTGTACCGCAGTTAAGACCTGCCTTCTCTTCGCCTTCAACGCCACAGTAGTAAGGAATCATTGTGAGGTCTTCAGCCTTCATACCCTTTTCGGAAAGACCGGACCACTCCCAGTTACCGTTTGCATAGAAGAGAGCCTGCTCTGTTGCGAACTGGTTAGCAGCGTCATGACCGCCTGTTGCGAGCTCACCGCGAGCAACTGCGGAGTTAACAGCCATAAGGTCATAAAGAGCCTTGTAGTTGTCCATGTATGTACCCTTGATTTCTGCGGGGCAAGCTGTCCAAGCAGCGGGATCGTCAACGGACTCATAGTAGTACTCGAGGTTTGCAAGGTGACCTGTGAATCTCCAAGAAGAAGAATCATCCATATCAGCTGCGGAGAAAGCATCGAAGCCGAGCTCAGCTGCACGAGCGTGAACGTCCTCAGCAACTTCCTTAAGTGTTGCAAAGTTCTTGATGTAATCCTTTGCATAGCCTGCCTTCTCAAGAAGCTTTGTGTTTACGATGATACCATAGCACTCATAGCAGTAGCCGATGGAGCAAAGCTTGCCGTCAGCATCCTTGAGCATGTATGCATCTGTGTTAAGCTCTTTAGCAATAGCTGTGTCTGTAAGGTCGTAGCAGTACTCGCCCCACTGATCAACAGCAGCAGAGTTACCAACAACGAAGATTGTGGGAACCTTGGACTTATCCATCTCAGCTGTGAGAGTCTCGTTGTATGTACCGGAAGCAGCAGTGAGGATCTCAACCTCTACGCCTGTCTCTTCTGTATACATAGCTGCGATCTCTTTAAGAGCCTCGTCAGACTCGGGCTTAAAGTTAAGCCAGTAAACGGAACCTGTTTCCTCTGTGCCGCCAACGCAAGCTACTAATGAGATAGCCATAACAGCAACGAGAAGAAGTGCGAAAAACTTTTTCATTTGTGTTTCTTCCTTTCTTAAAATAAAATGAAAATGTTGATATTCTGTATCCTTAACAGAATATCGTAACCGCAGGAGATTTGTCGCAATTCATAAAATTTAGGAACTTGCGAAAAACTCCCTTTAATTACACTCATATAATACCTTTTCAGGTGTCAATTGTCAATAATTTATTAATAAAATGTAATGGTTTTTTATGAAAAGTCAATAAGTAACTTTGGCTATGGCATTTTTTGCCTAAACAAAAATCAGACCTGCAAAAATCACAGGTCTGATTGGTTATTAATGTTTATTAACATACGCTTTAGCGTACTTCATAGCGTAAGCTACTTCATATCCTGCAGATACTTCATAAATCCCGAAAAGGGATTTATTTCATTAAGCTAAAACTTTGTTTTAGCTTACAGGTCATAATACTGACCGAACTCTGCAGGATGGGGAATCTGATTGATTTTAGAAGCCTCTGCACGCTTGTTCTTAATCCAGAGCTTAAGAAGTCTTTCGGGGAATACACCGCCTGCGGTGAGGTACTCGTAGTCTGCCTCAAGAGCATCTAAAGCCTCATCTAAAGTCTTGGGAAGACCCTGAAGCTTTGCCTTTTCCTCGTCGGAAAGGTTGTAGAGGTTGTAGTCGTAGGGGCCCCAACCGTTTTTCTCGGGGTCAATCTTATTCTTAACACCGTCAAGACCTGCCATAAGGATAGCGGCATAAGCGTAATAGGGGTTGCAGGTTGCGTCAGGATTTCTGAGCTCAAAACGTTTTGTCTCGGGGCTCTTTGCATAAGCAGGAATTCGGATAACTGCACTACGGTTTGAAGTTGCATAGCCGATTGTAACAGGAGCCTCGTAACCGGGAACCAAACGCTTGTAGGAGTTTGTGGAGGGGTTAGTAATTGCACAGAGGGATGCAGCGTGCTTTAAAAGACCGCCCATAAACCAGTGAGCAGTTTCGGAAAGGCCTGAGTAACCCTTTTCGTCGAAGAAGAGGGGCTTGCCGTCTTTGAAGAGAAGCATATGAACGTGCATACCGTTACCTGCCTCGCCGAAGATGGGCTTGGGCATAAATGTAGCAGTTTTGCCATTCTTAACAGCTTCGTTCTTAACGATATATTTGATAATCATGGTCTTATCAGCCATCTCGAGCATCTCGCCAAGCTCAACCTCGATTTCAACCTGACCCGAACCGCCAACCTCGTGGTGGTGATACTTAACCTTAACACCCCACTCCTCTAAGAGTAAGCACATCTTGCTTCTGAGGTCGTATGTAATGTCCTGAGGTGCTGCAATGTGATAGCCGCCATGCTGAGGAACCTGATAACCGAAGTTCTGAACCTCGTTCTCACCTGTGTTCCACTGAGCCTGGTCTGTGTCAACCTCATAAGCTACCTTGTTGGACTTGCACTCGTAGCTTACGTGGTCAAGAAGATGGAACTCAAACTCAGGACCGATAATCATCTGGTCAGCAATACCTGTTTCCTTCATATATTCCTGAGCACGGATAGCAACGTTTCTGGGATACTGGTCAAAGGGTCTGTTCTCCTCGCCTACAGCACCGATAATACAAACGTCACCTGTCATTGTAAGAGTATTCTCAACAAAGGGGTCAACCTGTGCAGATGCAAGGTTGGGAATGAACACCATATCACTCTTCTCAACAGCGGCAAAGCCGTAGTTAGAACCATCGAAGCCGATACCATAGGTCATAGTATCCTCGGTAAGACGTGCTGTGGGGATAGTGATGTGGCGCCAACGGCCGTTGATGTCAATCATTTTGAAATCAATCATCTTGATACCGTTTTCTTTGCAGAAGCTCTGAACTTCCTGAACTGTTTTAAACATAAATATTCCTCCTATATAAATTGGGGTTACACAACGAATATATCACAAAAAGCAACATTTCGTCAATAAAAATCTTAAATCTCAGATACCTGCTCCTGAGTAATGCACTTGATGCCCTCGGCTAAAAGAAGCTCGGTTACCTTTTCATTGTCGTCAACACGAAGAACAACATAGGCATGGTGAGGTGTGGCACCGTTGAAAGCATACATATACTCAACGTTAACACCGCCCTCAGAAAGTACCCTTACAACCGTAGCCAAAGCACCGGGCTCGTTTCTCAGCCTTGCACCAATAACTGCGGTTTCGGTAACAATGCAATTTTTGCTTCTTAATATAGCAAGAGCTTTATCGGTGTCGGATACAATAAGACGCAGAATACCGAAGTCCTGGGTGTCGGCAATAGACATAGCTCTTAAATCAATATTTTCTTTTGCAAGGGTGTCTGTAATTTCTACAAGCGAACCCTGCTTATTTTCAACGAAAACTGAAATCTGGCGGATAGACATTATTTCTTACCCCCTAATAATTTTCTTTTATCTTCAACTCTTACTGCCTTGCCCATACTTCTTTCAATAGAATTAGGAGCAACCAGCTTAACATTGGCAGAAATGCCGAGGAGCGAACGAAGCTCAGCCTCAAGCTTTTCTTCGTTAGCCTTGATAACGCCCACTGTATCGGAGAACATATCCTCATTCATTTCTACGTGAACGTCAAGGGTATCGGTATTATTAACTCGGTCAACATAAATCTTGTAGTTGGGAGAATAACCCATCTTAAGAAGAACTGTCTCAATCTGTGAGGGGAACACATTAACACCGCGGATAATCATCATATCGTCGCTTCTGCCCATAGGCTTTGACATTCTTACAAATGTTCTGCCACAGGCACAAGGCTCGGTATTAACCACGCCGATATCCCTTGTACGATAACGAATAAAGGGACAGCACTCTTTGGTGATACAGGTGAACACAAGCTCGCCGACTTCTCCGTTAGGAATAACCTCGCCTGTGTCGGGGTTGATAGTTTCAATAATAAAGTGGTCCTCGTTAACGTGCATACCTGCCTGCTGAGAGCACTCGTAAGAAACACAGGGTCCCATAATCTCGGTTAAACCGTAAACGTCGTAAGCCTTAATATCTAAAAGCTCCTCTATCTGCTGACGCATTTCTTCTGTCCATGGCTCAGCGCCAAAGATACCGGCTTTAAGAGACAGAGTTTTGGGGTCTACACCCTTTTTCTTCAGGGTTTCGCCGATAAACATAGCGTAAGAAGGAGTACAGCAAAGAACTGTGGAACCGAAATCCTGAAGGATTGTAACCTGTCGGTCGGTATTACCCGAAGAAACAGGAATAGCAGTAGCACCCAGCTTCGTAGCACCGCCATGAAGACCAAAGCCGCCTGTAAAAAGACCGTAACCATATGAAACGTGAACAAAGTCGTTTTCGTCTGCACCAACCGCACAAAGCTGACGGGCGGCTATGTCGTCCCATACGTCCAGGTCGTTTCTGGTGTAACCTACTACAATCTGCTTGCCTGTAGTGCCTGAGGATGCATGAAGTCTTACAACATCCTTTGTCGGCACAGCAAAAAGACCGTAAGGATAGTAATCTCTCAAATCCTGCTTTACTGTAAAGGGAAGCTTGTGTAAATCCTCTACACCCTTGATGTCGTCGGGTGTAAGTCCTGCCTCTTCCATTCTTTTGCGATAAGGCTCAACATTCTTGAAAACGTGGTTAACCGTCTTAACCAGACGCTCATCCTGTATTGCCTTAATCTCTTCTCTGGAGGCAGTTTCGATTTCTTTTTGCCAATACTTTTCTGCCATTTTTTAAAGCACCTTCTTTATTAATAGTTATAGCCTAACTCAAAAGCCTTTTTGTTAAGCTCAACAAATCTCTCTGCAACTGTGGTTTCGATAGCTTCAATCCACTTGTCGTAGGAAATATCAAAATACTTTGCAAGTCTGCCCATAAGCACAATGTTTACAGCCTTGGCAGAGCCTGCCTCAGTCGCCAGGGAAAGTGCATCCAAAGCATCTACCTTAACCTTTGTGCTTAACTCGTCAAGGATGTTTTCGGGGTACTCTGCGGCACCTGTAATAACAGGCATAGGGTCAATCTGCTGAGTATTTGTAATAATAACGCCGTCTTTCTTAAGGTACTCTACCCATCTTGCAGCCTCAAGCTTTTCAAAGGAAACAATGCAGTCTGCACCGCCCTTGTCAATAACGGGAGAATAAACCTTTTCGCCGCATCTTACATATGTAACAACACTGCCGCCACGCTGGCTCATACCGTGAACTTCGCTTACCTTAACATCTAAACCTTCGCTTAAAAGAAGCTTGCCTAAAAGCTTGCTTGCTAAAAGCGAACCCTGACCGCCAACGCCGACAATCATAATACTTTTATTCATCAAAGTGCACCTCCCTCAAGAATTGCATCAAATTTGCAAAGCTGCTCACAAACGCCGCAGCCAACACAAAGAGTTGCGTCAATTTCTGCCTTGCCACCATGCATACTGATAGCAGGACAGCCAAGCTTCATGCACATTTTGCAGGACTTACACTTATCTCTGTCTACTTTAACGGGGGGATTAAGCTTAACGCTCTTTAAAAGCACGCAGGGTCTGCGTGAAATAATAACGGAAGGCTCGTCTACACCAAGCTCTTCTTTAACAGCTTCTTCGCATTCTTTAAGGTTATAGGGGTCAACAACCCTTACTCTGTTTATACCCACTGCCTTACATAAAGTTTCAAGGTCGATTTTTGCAGCAGGGTCGCCCTTAATGTTGTACCCTGTTGTGGGGTTCTGCTGATGACCTGTCATACCTGTAATGGAGTTATCAAGAATAATAACAGTGGAATTTGAACCATTATAAGCAATATTAATAAGACCTGTAA
Source organism: Ruminococcus sp. (assembly GCA_030525665.1). Lineage (GTDB taxonomy): Bacteria > Bacillota > Clostridia > Oscillospirales > Acutalibacteraceae > Ruminococcoides. Next base: position 22,473 of record JAUNEH010000003.1, on the reverse strand, counting down.
CACCTGAGTGCATAAAGGTGGAGTCGCCGATTACACAAACGCTCTTACCCTCGGTTTCTTTACCGCCTGCCTTGTTAAAGCCGTGAAGACCTGACACGGAAGCACCCATACAAAGGGTGGAGTCCAGAGCGCTTAAGGGAGCCTGAGCACCTAAAGTGTAGCAGCCGATATCACCTAAAACTGTAATCTTGTTCTTTGAAAGCACGTAGTACATACCTCTGTGGGGGCAACCTGCACACATAACAGGAGGACGCATGGGAACCACTGTATCAATGCTTTCAAATTCAGGGGTTTCTTTGCCAAAAGCCTCAGCAACAATGCTCTGAGAAAACTCGCCGATGTTAGAGAACATCTCCTTGCCCTCTACCTGTAAACCTAAGTTCTTAACGTGGCTTTCAATAATGCCGTCAAGCTCTTCAACAATATAAAGCTTCTTTACTTTAGAAGCGAAATTCTTGATTCTTTCTACAGGAAGAGGATTAATCATACCGATTTTAAGTACGCTTGCCTCTTCACCGAAAACTTCCTTAACATACTGATATGAGGTGGAGCTTGTAATAATACCAATCTCAGTACTGCCCCATTCCTCGCGGTTAAGGTCAGAGGTTTCTGCAAGTTCTGTAAGTTTCTTTGTTCTTTCTTCAACAAAGGGATGACGCTTTTTCGCCATAGCAGGCATCATAATATACTTCTGCATATTCTTCTCATAAGCTTTAAGCTCGGGAACAACACGCTCGGAAAGCTCTACAACGCTCTGAGAATGTGCAACTCTGGTGCACATTTTGATAAGCACGGGAGTGTCAAACTCCTCTGAAAGCTCAAAAGCCTTCTTTGTAAATTCAAGAGCTTCTTTAGAATCTGCAGGCTCAAGCATAGGAACCTTTGCAGCGATTGCATAGTGGCGGGAGTCCTGCTCATTCTGAGAAGAATGCATACCGGGGTCATCTGCAACACAGATTACAAGACCGCCTGTAACACCTGTGTAAGAAAGTGTAAACAAGGGGTCAGCCGCAACGTTAAGACCAACGTGCTTCATAGCACAGCAAGCACGCTTGCCTCTTAAGGATGCACCGAAAGCAACCTCCATGGCTACCTTTTCGTTAGGTGCCCACTCGCAGTAAATATCGTCGTATTTTGCGGCAAGCTCAGTAATCTCTGTACTGGGGGTACCGGGGTAAGAGGATACGATTTCGCATCCTGCCTCGTAAAGGCCACGGGCAATAGCGCCGTTACCGATAAGTAATTCTTTCATTTTAAAATCTCCTGTAGAGTTATTTTTATATGTAAAGCCTTAATCTTCAAGACTGTTTTTAGCTTTAACTGTTACGGTCTTATCGTAGCAGGCAAATTTTGCATTAACTGCCTCTGTGTCAGGCTTCTTTGTTAAGAGGCTTACCACAATTACAAGCACAATACCCATAACCATAGCCATAACGCCTACGTTTGAGGATGCCTGCAAAAGCTTGGGAAGAACAGTAATATTGCCCGAAAGCTTAAACGCCATAAATATTACGTTAACCGAAACGCTGAATATAAAGCTTGCCCACACAGCAGGCTTTGTGGCACGCTTCCAATAAAGGCCAAGCATAAAGGGACCAAGGAAAGCACCACTCATTGTACCCCACGAAATACCCATAAGGTCTGTAATAAATGCAACCTTGGAATTTGCCTGAATAATGGCAATACCTGCGGAAACAACAATGAAGAAAATAATAAACACTCGCATAAAACGCATTTTGGAGGCTTCCTTCATTTTGCCGCCCTTAAGAGGATTTAAGAAATCAAGTGTAAGTGTGGAGCTTGAAGTTAGTACTAAGCTTGAAAGTGTAGACATAGAAGCCGCAAGAACAAGCATAATTACAAGGGCGATTACTACGTCACTCAATTGAGATAACATAGCAGGGATAATCGAGTCAAATCCGCCTTCTGCTACCTCTTCGGGGGTCATAAATATTCTGCCGAAGCCACCGAGGAAGTAACAACCGCCTGCAACAATTACTGCAAAAGCTGTAGAAACTATTGTACCTGTCTTGATAGCTTTTTCGTCTTTAATAGCATAGAACTTACCAATCATCTGAGGCAGTCCCCACGTACCCAAGGAAGTAAGCAAAACAACACCGATAAGCGCCACAGGGTCGGGACCGAAGAAGGAGGTAAAACCGCCCTCAGAAACTGTGTCGGTAGTAACCTCAGAAAGAAGTCTTACACTCTCGTTAAAGCCACCGTTAACATTAAGCACCGAGAAAACAACCACAGCAATACCCACAAGCATTATAACTCCCTGCACCGCACTGTTTAAAGCTGTGCCCATATATCCCGAAAGCACAACGTACATAGCGGTAACAAGTGCCATAACTACAACGCAAACCCAGTAAGGAACGTTAAAACTCATTTCAAACAGACGGCTAAGACCGTTGTAAAGGGATGCGGTGTAAGGAATCATAAAGATAAACACAATGGCAGAGGCAACAATTTTAAGTGCCTTGCTGTCATAACGCTTTTCAAAAAAGTCGGGCATTGTAGCACTCTGCAAGTGCTGAGTCATAACTCTGGTTCGTCTGCCCAATATTTTCCATGCAAGGTACGAACCAATAAACGCATTGCCAAGACCAATCCACGTTGATGCAAGACCGAAGTTCCAACCGAACTGACCTGCATAGCCTACAAAAATAACGGCAGAAAAGTACGACGTACCAAAAGAAAACGCTGTAAGCCAAGGGCCGACCGCCCTGCCGCCAAGTACAAACCCGTTTACATCTGTTGCTTTTTTTCTGGAATAAACACCAATGCCGATTGTAATTACCAGAAAAAGCAGAATAAACAGGATTTTGATTACCATAAATATCCACTTCTTTCAAAAATTTGCAAAAAATACCGCATTTTCATAAAAATGATATTTAATTATACCAAAATTAAACTGTGAGTACAAGTATTTTTGCAGGATTTATCCTATAATTTTGCAAAAACTGCACTGTAAATCCTTTCCTTTTAAAAAAAGTTGACATAGTATGCAAGTTGGTTTATAATGGGCTTAAGTTTTACAGGAGGACACCAAAATGAAAAGTTTATATGTAAACTACAATATGATGATGTGCACCTGTGCCTTCAAAAACTGAGTAATCCTGTGGATTAAGCTGATTTTTGAGGGCAGATACCCATTTGGGTTTCTGCCTTTTCTTATTTTATTTCAAGGAGGAAGATACAAATGAGTAATTTCAGTATCGACACCAAATGCGTTCAGGGCGGTTATACCCCCGAAAGCGGCGAGCCCCGCCAGATTCCCATTGTGCAGAGCACTACATTTAAATATGCAACAAGCGAAGCAATGGGCAAGCTTTTTGACTTAGAGGCTGAGGGCTATTTTTACACCAGACTTCAGAACCCCACCAACGACACAGTTGCAAAGAAGATTTGCGAGCTTGAAGGCGGCACTGCCGCAATGCTTACCTCCTCTGGTCAGGCTGCAAGCTTCTTCAGCATTTTTAATATCGCAGGCGTAGGCGACCACATTGTTGCATCCTCTGCAATTTACGGCGGTACCTACAATCTTTTCGCAGTTACTATGAAGCGAATGGGCATTGACTTTACATTTGTTGCTCCCGACTGTAGTGAAGAAGAGCTTAATGCCGCCTTCAAGCCTAACACAAAGGCACTTTTCGGTGAAACTATTGCAAACCCTGCTTTAGTTGTGCTTGATATTGAAAAGTTCGCTAACGCTGCACACAGCCACGGCGTTCCCCTTATTATCGATAACACCTTTGCAACTCCCGTTAACTGCCGTCCTATTGAGTGGGGTGCTGACATTGTTATTCACTCCACCACAAAGTACATTGACGGTCACGGCGTTTCTGTTGGCGGTTGTATTGTTGACTCAGGAAAATTTGACTGGACAAAGTACCCCGACAAGTTCCCCGGTCTTTGTACTCCCGACGAAAGCTACCATGGTGTAACATATACAGAAAGATTCGGTCTTGCAGGTGCATATATTACTAAGGCAACTGCTCAGTTAATGAGGGACTTCGGCTGCATCCAGTCACCTCAGCACGCTTTTTACATCAACCTCGGTTTAGAGAGCTTACACGTAAGAATGCGTCAGCACTGTGCAAACGGTCTTGCTGTTGCAAAATATCTTAAGAATCATCCCAAGGTTGCATGGGTACGCTTCCCCCATTTAGAGGGCGATGAAAGCTTTGAGCTTGCACAGAAATATATGCCTAATGGCGGTTGCGGCGTTGTTTCCTTCGGCGTTAAAGGCGGAAGAGCTGCTGCCGAAACATTTATGAAGAACCTTAAGATTGCCGCTATTGAAACCCACGTTGCAGATGCACGCACCTGTTGCCTGCACCCTGCAAGTGCTACTCACAGACAGATGAACGACGACGAGCTTACAGCAGCAGGTATTTCTCCTGATTTGGTTCGTTTCTCCTGCGGTATTGAAGGTGCAGACGACCTTATTGCAGACATCGAAAACGCATTGGCTCAGGTTTAATTTCAGGAGGTGTTTTAATGCCAATTAAAATTCCCAACGAGCTTCCTGCTACTAAAACTTTATATGAGGAAAACATCTTTGCCATTACCGAAACAAGGGCCTTAACTCAGGACATCCGCCCTTTGCAGATTGTTATTCTCAACTTGATGCCCACAAAGATTGAAACCGAAACTCAGCTTGCACGACTTTTGGGCAATACTCCCCTGCAGGTGGATATTGAGCTTATTCACACTGCTACCCACAAGTCAAAAAACGTGGACTCTGACCACCTTTTAAGCTTTTACAAAACCTTTGACGAAATAAAACACCGCAAGTTTGATGGTATGATTATTACAGGTGCACCTGTTGAGCATCTTGAGTTTGAAGAGGTAGAATACTGGGATGAGCTTTGTGAGATTATGGAATGGACCAAGACCAACGTAACCTCAACCTTTCATATTTGCTGGGGTGCACAGGCTGGCCTTTACTACCACTACGGCATAAAAAAGTATCCCTTAGACAAAAAGCTTTTTGGCATTTTCAAGCACACCTTGGACTACAAGCGTTCTATGCTTTTCAGAGGCTCTGACGACGAATTCTGGGTACCTCAATCACGACACACCACAGTAAAACGAGAAGATATAGAAGCTGTCGAAGGGCTAAAAATCCTGTCCTCTTCCGAAGAAACAGGGGTTTACGCCATTGCTACGGACAAGGGCAGACAGATTTTCATTACAGGCCATTCTGAATATGACCGCGATACTCTTAAGAAGGAGTATTTAAGGGACAAAAATTTAGGAAAGCCCATTGATATGCCTAAAAACTACTTTCCCGATAATGACGACACAAAAGACCCCATTATTAAATGGAGAAGTCACTCAAGTCTTTTGTACTCTAACTGGCTTAACTACTTTGTTTACCAGACAACCCCCTACAACATTAACGAGATTGAGTCTATAAAATAAACAAAACGCCTTCCGTTTCACCGCGGAAGGCGTATTTTATTTGTGTAGAAACCTACCTAATTCTTCTCGGTTAGATACATCTAATTTTTCGTAAATGACAGAAAGATGATGCTTTACCATTCGGGGCGAAATATCCATATGTGCCGAAATTTCCTTAACCGACCAGTTTCGGTTGAATAGCATAGCAATGGCAAATTCGGTAGTTGTAAGGTATACAGTTACGGTATTCTGAGTAAGCTCATTATGTATAGTACGCCAACCTCGACTGAAGTTGTCCACCAAAGAAACTATGTTTTTATATGCCTCGGGTCTGGTTTTTTTGATTTCTGCCTCAACAATACCCTGCAAAAGGCCGTGGTGTTCTACAAATGGTTGATAAAATTTTTCATCAAGTGCAAGTCGGTTAATTTCATTAAACGCCTTTTTGGCTTCGACGGACTGCTTAAGATTCATAAGGCACACACATTTTATAAGCTTAAGGTAAAGAGACGGCACAGGGTAATCGGAATCCTTAATCGCAAGTGCACCCTCGGCAATACCCACCGCACGGCTGTATTCCTTCTGAAGGTATGCCTTATGAGCCATAACATAAGCCGCAAAAAGCTTGATTCCTTTTGGCAAATCAGCCATAACCGACTGAATGTCAGGCAAAGTGCCTGTATCCTGATGCAAAAGCAGTAAAGTTGCTGTACCGATAAATACAGCACTTGCCCTAAGCCTTTTGTCGCCGTCAACAGCCATTGCCCTTTTAACACAGCTTCCTATATTTTCGAGTCCTAACCTTGCAAGGTGCAGCTTGCCCGAACTGAGATTTGCAAAAGCATATATAAAGCTTGCCGACAGTGAAAGCGCATAATCCTTGTTATCCAGATAAAGCTCAGCAATCTCAATAGCATTCTGAGCTTGTCCTTTATAATAGTTATACTCGGCAACAGCGATAGCCCGGTCGTCTTCATCCTTTATGCTTTCGATAAGCTCTTCACAATGCCCCGGCACAAAAGTGTTGCTAAGCAAAGGCATCAGCTGATGAGCACATGGATTTTCATACACGCAGTTTTCAAGCGGTACGGCTCCCTCAGGAATAAGCCATTCTCTGCCGAGTCTGCGAGCACCGTTTAATTTATTCTCTTTTGCCCATTTCTGCACAGTGCGGATATTAACACCCAGACGCTCTGCCGCTTTTTTTGCGGACTCAAACTCCACGAAAAAGACTCCCTTAATCCTTATAAATTATTATAAACCAATTATATGCCTGCAATTTTTAAAATGCAAGAAAAATTCTTCTTGTATTAAGTCTAAAAAGCATACGAACATTATCCGCAATTGCCGATATATAAGCAAAAAGCTCTCCAAATCGGAGAGCTTTTGACTTTATATTTAATATTAAAATAATTAAATCAACTCAATATCTAAGAACGGTTTACTCTATATTAACCTGCCCAAAGGAGACATAGTCCTCGCGGTCAACGGGATTTTAAAACTACACTTGTTCTGGGAGGAAGCACCAGCTTGCCGTTTGCAATATATGCAAACTCGGGAAGCTCCTCGGTTTCTGCGGGTTGAGTTTCGCCCCTGACAGCAGGCATAGATTTTGCCTCGTCGGCACCTGCGTAAAGGTCAGCCACGATTTCGGGATTTGTAAGCATTTCATCGGTAATTTCAAGCTCACTTGCCTTTGTGCCGTTTACGTTGTGTACAATAATAACGGCACTGTCCTCGGTCTCAAGCTTAAAAGCACAAATACCGTTGTCGTCCTCAACCTCGTATGTTTCGGTAATTTTACCACGGGCGATTTCGGGGTTCTGGTTTCTAATCTTAATAGCTCGTCTGTAGAAGCTGAGAAGTGAATTTTCGTCGTCTGTCTGCTGCTTAACACCGCCATTGTCAAGCTCACAGAAAGCATCCGCAGTACACCAGATATCCGGCTCTACATCAGAGTCCCAAATCATGGGCGAACGGTAATAAGCGTCATTCTGATGATAATTACCGGGAGTTTTCATGCCGATTTCCTCGCCATAATAGGTAAAGGTATTACCGGGTGAAAGCAAGTAAAGTGCCGCGGTGTTCTTCATAACGTTTAAACGATTTGTAAAGGTAGAGCCAATACGAACCTGGTCGTGATTTGAAAGGAACATAGCATGAATAACGTTTGGATTAGCTTCGCGAGAGCTTTTGTCAAACTTATAAAGCTGAGAAGCAAGGCTGTCGCCGTCTTCTGCATTTGCCGCCATACTGAAATTACCTGTAGCGGTTGCAAAGGAGAAGGCAAACTGGCTATCGATTCCCGATTCATACAAATCATAAAGGTAAGAGTTGGACTGCCAGTTCTCACCTACCATATATACGTCGGGATTGTACTTCTGAGCAGTTGTGTAGAACCAATTAAGGAACTCTACTCCATCAGTGGTTTCGTCTGTCATATATTTTACGGCATCAAGTCTGAAGCCTGCAACACCACGCTCCAGCCAAAATTTTGCGATTTCCTCGAAATAGTCTCTTGTGCCGTCATATGCTAAATTCCACTCGGGCATTTCAGAGGAAAACTGACCCTCGTACCAAACGCCGGGTACACCGATAACCTGACGCCAGCCCTCACCGGGGCTCGTAAATCCTGCCGCTTTAAAGCGGTAGTACTTCGTATAGCCGTCGAGATTACCCTCGGCAGCCTCTTTAAGTGCATTCTGGTAAAACTCGTGGTCTGTGCCGCAATGGTTTAAAACCAAGTCAAGGATAACGTCAATACCACGTTTGTCGCATTCTTCAATAAGCTTATCAAATGTGGCAAGGTCGCCAAAATCGGGGTCGATGTCCATGTAGTCATCAACGTCATATTTATGGTAAGAATCCGAAGGCATAATGGGAGACAGCCAAATTCCTGTCATGCCCAAGTCAGTATCGGTTTCGGGATTTCCGTCGTTAATGTAGTCAAGGTTGTCAATAATACCCTGCAAGTCGCCAATTTCATCACCATTGCTGTCAGCAAAGGCACAAACCCAGATATGGTAGTAGTTGCGATATTTATCATCTGTTTCTGCAAGCTCTCTCGCATCTACGGGGTCAACGTATTCTGAGGGTACACCCTCAGACTTTTCACAGCCTGACAGAAGTGCACAGCTGAGAGAAAGCGTAAGTATAAGTAATAAAGCGATAAATTTTTTCATATTTTTCTCCTTCATTAATTACTTCAAAAAGGGCGGCTGCATAAGGCAGCCGCCCAAATAGTAGGAGTTATTAACCCTTTACGCCGCCGGCGGTAACGCCTTCAACGTAATATTTCTGCATGTAAAGGAAGAGTGCGGTGATAGGAATAGATACAATAACAGAACCGGAAAGGAAGTATCTGTAGTTGTCGTTTCTATACTCAGTATCAACTGCCCAAGACCAAAGACCCTTTGCTACTGTGTAATTATCAACGTTTTCACGCATGATAATGTTAACGAGAATAAAGTCGCACCAGGGGCTGATGAATGATGTAAGCACCTGATAGATAATCATAGGCTTTGCCATAGGAAGGATAATCTTGTAGAATACCTGGAACTTGTTGGCACCATCGATAGTAGCCGCCTCGTCAAGCGCATGGGGAATTGTATCGAGGTAACCCTTCATAACCAAGTATCCGAGACCCGAACCTGCACTATAGCAAAGGATAAGTCCGCCCAGTGTCTGGTCAAGACCCATCATCTTAAGAATAAGATAAAGGGCAATCATTGTCATAAAGCCGGGGAACATACCCATAATCATACCAACATTGATAAGGGGCTTTCTTGCTTTAAATCTGAGACGGCTGAATGCGTATGCAACAACCAAAACAGAAATTGTAGAAATAATACAGCAAACAACTGCAATAAGAAATGTGTTGCCGAACCATCTCATAAACTTTGTCTCAGTAAAAAGGCCAATGTAGTTATCAAAGCCCATTACATCCAACGACGGGAACAAGTGATTGTACTCAGCTGCAGGAGCACCGCCGTTAGGATTAATTCTGAAAGAATGAAGAACAAGCCAAACAAGGGGGAAAATCCAGATGATTCCCAAAACTGCAAGGAGAATATAAATTGCAGTATTACTAAGGGTTCTTCTCAATTTATAACTTTTTATCATGAGAACGCCTCCTCATCCTTAGCCGACTTGGTCAGGTTAAATGTAATAAGTGACAGAGTTGCACAAACGATAAATACCAGAATACCGATTGCCGCACCTAAGCCATATTCCGTCTTATCAACCGATAGCTTATACAGCAAGGTAATCAACAGGTCGGTTTTACCCGAGCCAAAGGCGTAATCGTTCGTGACAGGCTGACCACCGGTTACAAGGAAGATAACGTTAAAGTTGTTTACGTTACCGATAAATGTTGTAATAAGGTGGGGTGTTGTAACGAAGAGCATGTAAGGAAGTGTAATCTTCATAAAGCTCTTAGCAGGGCCTGCACCGTCAATTCTTGCACTTTCGTAAAGGTCCTCAGGAATGTTCATGAGGATACCTGTTGTCATCAAAATTGTGTAGGGAATACCAACCCAGATATTAATGATAATAACTGCAGCTCTTGCAATCCAACCGTCGTAGTTCTGAGTAAATACATCGAACTGTGACTGCTGACCTGTAAACATTGAGATAATCAAGTTAAGGGGGCTGGTTGCAGATGCGTTAATCATCTGAGAAATAAGAAGAAGTGTAACGAACTGGGGAACAGCAATTGTAACAACGAAAAGTGTTCTCCAAAGCTTCTTCAGCTTAATACCCTTTTTATTAATCATCAGGGCAACAACCATACCTAAGATATAGTTGGAGAAAGTAGCCGCAAATGCCCAGATGAGTGTCCACATAACGATGTTACCAAAGGTATAACCCATGGAAGCACCGCCTTCGCTTCCGAAGAAGATGTTGGCGAAGTTGTCCATACCTACCCACTGGAACGAGTCGATATTCTTGTCACCGTAGTTGGTAAATGCCATCAAAATCATAAAGATAAGCGGCAAAAGAACAAATACAACGATAAGAATTACAGGTACGGAAAGAAGTGTAATGTGGAACTTAGAATCAAGAAGGTCCTTGATTTCAGTAACAATATTATCAGGCTTTTTACCTGATTTAACAATAGCCTCGCATTTTCTTGCGGACTTTGTGCTTGCAACGTAAAGTGCAACAAATGCAATCGTTGCTAAAATAGCCAAAATACCGTAAAGAAGAACGTGTTCACTCTTTACTGTATACATTTCGGTCTGAACAACACCGCCACGACCGGTATCTGTTGTAACTATCTGGGGTGTTACTTCGAGAATAAAGAACTGGCTTAAATAGTAGCCGCCGAAGAACACCATAAAAGCTATGTAAGCTACTTCAAGAGCAAAGAACAGAAGTCCCTTGACTACCTGTCCACGTGTTACATTACCAAGACCCATGATAACGTATGAAAGCTTAGTAATGATATCGCCCTTAACAAAGCCTACGCAAAAGTCCTTTATGCCGTTAGCAATGCCGAACACAAAGTTCTTGATAGCTCTACCGATAGCACAGAAAAATGCTTTGATTTTTGCAGGTAAGTTCTTGAAAAATTCCTTAAACTTATACCAAAAACGCTCAAATACATTCAACTGCATATAATCGACATATTTCACTCTTGTTCACTCTCCTTTATCCTACGTTTTGCAGAATAAATCCTTTGCAATATCAAAGGGAAGTCCGAAGCCCTCTTCGGACTTCCCCGAAAAATCAGATTAAGTTAATTTCAAAAAATTAATTCAAAAACCTTTAAATCCTTGATTACATATCGCGGATATTGTTGATGCACTTCTCAACCTCAGCCTTAACAGCATCAGCAGAGAAATCGTTGCCGGACTCGATAATATACTTACCGAAAGCTGCACAGGGATCCCAGAATACCTGAGCGATATTAACCTGAGGAACAGAGTAAGCAGCCTGTGCAAGGCTTGCGTTAAGAGCGCCGTTGTTCTTAACGATGTCGTTGTTAGAAGCATTGATGTTAGAAGGTGCCCACTCGAGCTTCTCTGCTCTCTCTAACTGGCACTCCTCGTTTGTGAGGTAGTATGCAAGAGCCTGAGCTGCATAGGGGAACTTGGAGTTGGGGTTAACACCAATGTACTTGTAACCGAACATGTTGTAAATCTGTGTATCTGTGCCGTCGATGTTGATTGTGGGAAGAATTGCAAAGCCTGCGTTCTCGCCGAGAGCAGTCTTTGCTGCTGCGATATCCCAAGAACCGATAAGACCTGCAGATGTTGTACCGTTTCTGAAACCGGAAATTACGTTACCTGTGCCGTTAGCCTCAAAGTTAGCCTTGTAAGTCTTGAAGAGATTTGCAAAAGCCATTGCAGAAGCTGTTACCTTGTCGATATCGTAATCGTTGAACTTCTGTGTCTCGCCGTCTTCCTCAAAGCCGTCTGTTGCAAGACCGCCTGTGAAGAGGAACATGCAGCTGAAGTAGCCGTTACCGGCGTCCATGATGAAGTTCTTGTTCTTAGCCTTACAAGCCTCGAAGATACCCTCGAGAGTCTTAGCCTGCTCTTCTGTGATGTCTCTCTTATCGTAGCAGAGGAAGTAAGAGTTAGAACCAACCTCGGGATAAGCAATAAGCTTACCGTCAGCGTTCTTTGCAGCCTCAACAGAGTCAGCTGTGTTCATAGAAGCAACCTCGTTAGCGAAGAATACCTCAGTAACAGCATTACCCTTGATAAGTCTTTCAGCCTGGTCGGATGCAAAGCCGTAAACGTCAGCAGCTGCGTCCTTGTCGGAGATTACGTTACCAGCAACGTCGTTCTCACCCTGTACGCCCATTTCGATTTCGATTGTTGCATAATCCTTGAAAATCTCAATGAACTTGTCAGCCTGAGCTCTGAATACTTCCTGAGCTGTATCGGGCTGCCAAATCTTAAGCTTAACTGTGCCGCCGTTGGCCTCTTCCTTAATACGTGCGCCCATGTCTGCGATATCTTCTGCGGACCAGGGAACGAATGTGAGTTCGGTTGAGCCGCCTGTTGCAGCCTGTGTGCCTGCGGGCTCTGTGCCTGTTGGTGTGCCGCTATTACCTGTACAAGCTGTAAGACAACCTGCAACCATAAGAACAGCAAACAACAATGCAAGAATTCTCTTTGCGTTCATGTTTGGATAACTCCTTTTTTAAAATATTTTTCTTGTGAAGTGCCACAGAGGGGCACTGTTTCACTGTAGTAATAATATCATAAATTACACCACAATTTCAACTACCTTTGTACTTTTTATCTAAAACAATAAATAAAGAGCTTGTTTTTGGTCAAAATGACAACCATAAATCTAATTCTTGCTGTTATGCACAAATTGTGTTTCACTTTTTTGTTGTATTTGTCAGAGGCGTTTTTGTGCACCTTGACAACCTACGCCTGCCAAATAAAGGCACTTTGACATATACCTTACCGAGGCACACAGTTTTTTACCCTTTTGTAACCATTTTTTCGTCAAAATTACTTCCTGTTGTGTTAATTTGCCAAAAACACCTTAATTTACCACAAAATAAGGGAAACAAGAGTGTGGGTTTACAGTTTTAAAGATTGACAATCAAGCTAAAAAGTTGTACCTTAAGAATACAGACTTGCTCTTTTCATTATAATATATATACGGAGGTGCTTTTACTTATGAAGCTTAAAGATTTACTTTCTTCTCTTTCCTATACTGTACTTAAGGGAAACCCCGACATTGACATCAGCGATATTATTTATGATTCCCGAAAGGTAGTAAAGGGCACTGCCTTTGTGTGCCTTAAAGGCTTTAACACTGACGGTCACAAATACGCCGCCGACGCTATTGAAAAGGGTGCTTCTGCCCTTATTGTCAGCGACGACGTTGAAACAGACTCCGATATTACCATCGTAAAGGTAGAAAACACACGCTCGGCCCTTGCAAAAATGAGCACCGAGCTTTTCTCGCGTCCTGCAGAGGAGCTTATCACAATTGCCGTAACAGGTACAAAGGGCAAAACCACAACTGTAGCCATGATTCGCTCAATCTTAGAATGTGCAGGAATCAAAACAGGTACCATTGGCACCCTTGGCATTGTTATTGGAGACAAAATCTACAAAACTGCCAACACCACCCCCGAAAGCTACGAAATTCAGCAGGCTATGCGTAAAATGATAACAAAAGGCTGTAAAGCTATGGTTATTGAGGCGTCGTCCTTAGGACTTTTACACCACCGCACCGACTGCATTAACTTTGACTACGGTATTTTCACAAACTTTTCTCACGACCATATCGGAGAAAGTGAGCATAAAGATATGCAGGAATACCTCCAGAGCAAGGCAATCCTCTTTAAAAACTGCAAAAAGGGTATTATTAATATCGACGACGAAGCACACACCGAGCTTCTTAAAAACAGCATCTGCGAAAAAATCACATACGGCTTTGATGAAACCGCCGACTACGTTGCGTTCGGCGACAAGTTGCTTGCCCGCCAGGGATTTATCGGTGTCCACTTTGAAACAAAGGGCAAAAAGGAGCTTTCTGCTGACGTTGCAATTCCCGGCAGATTCAGTGTTTACAACGCATTGGCGGCAGTTGCACTTTGCTCGGATATGAAAATTGCCGACGAACATATTTTAAAGGGACTTGAGGCGGTCAAGGTTAAAGGCAGAGTTGAAGTCTACCCCGTAAAAAGCAACTACACCCTGCTTATTGACTACGCCCACAATGCGGTCTCTATGGAAAACGTCCTGACAACCTTAAGAGAATATAAACCCCACCGCCTTATTACCATGTTCGGTGCAGGCGGCAACCGCCCCAAAGCAAGACGTTATGAAATGGGCGAGGTTTCGGGCAGACTTTCTGATTTGTCGGTAATTACAGAGGATAACTCCCGTTTTGAGGATGTTAACGATATTATCGCCGACATCAAGGTTGGTATCGACAAAACCAACGGCAAATATGTTATTGTTCCCAACCGCGTTGATGCAATCCGCTATTGTATTGAAAACGCCGAAGCCGGCGACATTATCGTATTAGCAGGCAAAGGCCATGAGGATTATCAGGAAATCAAAGGTGTTAAATATCACCTCGACGAAAGAGAAGTTATCGCGGATATTTTAAAACCCCAAAAAGACGAAGACATCATTGTAGAGGATTAACAAACTTCAAAGAGGCGGTTCTCGTACCGTCACTATGATACCAATATAACTTTCAATGGTCCGAATTCAATACAAAACAAGAACACCACAGATTAGCAAAAGTAAATCTGTGGTGTTTTTCTATTTTTGCTCTCGCAACTTGTAAAATCATGGCTTCTGCCATAGTGAAGTTTTAGTTTATTCTTCAACCTCTAAGGGTGCAGCTAAGATTTTCTCTTCTTCCTTGGCTACCTTCTTTTTAACCGCGAAGGCTATGCCCTTTTCAACCAAGTTGATTACAAGGATAAGCAGCGAAACCATTGCTGTACCTTCGATAAAGGACTGAGACTCAAGCTGAGGAATAAGAAGTGACAGGGGCATTGTGCGGAAGTTCATAAGGAAAGAAACCGCAGAAATTGTAATCATAGCATTTACGAAGAAATAGCTGTACATTTCTACAATTGTTGCCCTTGTGCTGGGAATGTATACCGAGAAAAGAATCTTCATACGGCTGATGCCCAATGTATCTGCCACGTCCTCAAGATTGGGATTAAACTTGGAAAGCGAGTTATAAGCCAAAAGGTATGGTGACGAGAAGAAGTGGGCAATATTTACAACCACAAGAATGAAAATTGTGCCGTATATAGGAACATTCTTGAATGTAAGCACATAAGAAAGACCTAAAACGATACCGGGAACAGCAAGGGACAGCATACTTATAAAATGCAGTGCTCCGTTTGAAATCGCCTTCTGGCTTCTGGCTGTGATGTAAGCTGAAAAATAAGAAAGACAGGTACCCACAAGGGAAGTAAGAAGTGCAATAGCAACCGAGTTAATAAAGTACTGACCGATACCGCTACTAAGAAGCTTCTTTGCAGTCTCGAGGCTAAATGACATATCAATGGGATACTGCTTAACAAAGCTTAAAAGCACGAAAGCCACAATAGGCAGGCACAAAAGGATGATAACAACCGCAAAAACAACATAAACAATTATATCTCTTGTCTTGTTATCCTCAATAAGGTATTTCTTGGTTACGGTACTGCCCGAAGCATTTATACCGCTGTTTTTAAGGTCCATAATAAACGCAACCATAGCAGGCAGAAGAAGTACAACACCTACAACCGCACCACCGGAGAAGTTCATCATACCGATAACCTCTCTATACATATAAACGGGCAGGGTCATATCTGTACCGCCTGTCATAAGCGAAACACCGTAGTCGGTGAAAATCATTGTAAATACCGCAAGAATTGCCGAAACAATGGTACGCCTCATAGAGGGCAGTGTAATTGAGAGGAACTGTCTGAACTTGCTCATACCAAGCACGCTTGCCGCCTCGTAGATTGTGTAGTCCTCGTACTGGAAGGAGTCATTGAACATCAGAAAAGACACAGGGAAAGAATAAAGCACAGAGCCCATTACAATACCCTTGTAGCCGTAAAGTCCGATATTAAGACCCAAAAGATTTGTTACAATACCGTTGTCGCCGAAAAGAAACACTAAACCCATACCGTGAGAAATACTGGGAATAAGCATGGGAATTGTGAAAAGCACAACGAAAAAGGATTTGAATTTAATGTTCGAACGGTTAAGCATGAATGCAAGCATAAACGAAAGCACAATGGAAATAACCGTTGCAATAACTGTTGTTATAACAGAGTTTTTGAGCATCGGCAAAAACTGAGCCGATGAAAAAACGTCGCTTATATGTTGGCCTCTGATACTGCTGAACAGGTAGATAATAGGCAGAACAACGCTTACTAAAAGGTATACCAGAAGCAGATACTTTAAGCCGAAATAGCCTTTGTTCTTCTTTATTTTCATACATTACCTCGTCCTGTATAGCGGGAAAGATCCTGATACTTTTTGTCAAGCTGTTCTACTACGAACTCCTTGATATAGTCGCTTGAGGGATTAGAGTAAAGCTCCTTGGGAGTAGCCATCTGCTCGATATTACCCTCGCTCATAACCATAATACGGTCAGAAAGGAAGAACGCCTCCTCCTGGTCGTGAGTAATGAAAAGCATTGTAGCGTTAAACTTCTTCTGAAGTGACTTAAGTTCAGCCTTCATTATCTCGCGGTTTGTAACGTCAAGAGCAGAAATAGGCTCGTCAAGAAGAATTACGTCGGGATTCATAGCCAAGGTACGTGCAATAGCAACTCGCTGCTGCTGACCGCCCGAAAGCTGATGAGGACGCTTGTGCATCTGGTCTGTAAGACCAACCTGCTCTAAAGTTCTTGTGGCAATTTCCTTAGCCTGCTTTTTGGTATCCTTGCGTAGAGTAAGTGCATACATAACGTTTTGCAGAACTGTCATATTGGGAAAAAGTGCGTAGTTCTGGAAAACAATACCCATGCCTCTGTCAAAGCTTGGGAGATTTGAAATATCCTGACCGCCCTTGATAATTTCGCCGCTATCGGCTTTTTCAAGACCGATAAGAATACGCAAAAGTGTAGTCTTACCGCAACCCGAAGGACCTAAGATAGAAAGGAATTCACCCTCCATAAGGTCAAAGCTTACGTTATTTAAAACTGTTTTACCTGCATAGGTTTTTGTAATGTTTTTTACTGATAATTTTGTGTTTAATACTTCCATATTGACAGCAGCCTCTCTTTCTCAGCATAATCCTGAATACCTGTCATATCTGCATAAGGTATGTCGGTAGGATAATTTTCAATATAGTTTAACTGACCCTCGTATACTGTTTCGGGGCAGAAATACTCTTTGTCATACTTAAGGAAAACATTTGCAATGTAGTCGAAAACCTCGTCAACACCTTTTTTGTCCTGATGTCCTTCTACAATTGCAGTACCTGTAAGCGAGTATGGTGAGCCCTCAGGTGGGAAAATAACCTCAAAGGGCTGACCGTCGTTCATTTCGGTAATGCCTTGGAAAGTAAGTGCAAGACCTACGGCGATTTCACCCTGCTTTAAAAGCTTAATAGGACCTGAACCCGACTCGGTAAACTGCTTTAAGTTGGGATAAAGCTTGTCGACGTATTCAAGTGCACCCTCTTCACCCCAAAGGTTGACCCAGTTTTTGTAGAAGAAGTAGCCTGTACCCGAGGATTTGGGGTCGGGCATAGCAACTAAGCCTTCGTACTCGGGTTTTAATAAATCCTCGTAAGACTGAGGAGCCTCTAAACCGTGCTTTTCCAAGATGTCAGTATTAACGATAATACCGCCTGCCTGCTTCTCCCAAGTAACCCAAAGATTACCATTGTCGGCAGGAGTAAGTCCCTCGAGATAAGGTATTTCGCTTTTACCCTCAATATTGGCAAGCTCGCCTTTAATTTTGTTCATGTAGCCTGTCTCAAGACCTACAAGAATGTCGACCTCGGTATCCTCACCCTCGGCGTAAATCTTTGCGGCAGATTTACCTGTAGACATATATGTAACAACTACATTGTAATTAGGAAACTCCTCTGAAAGCTGTGCTTGCAGCTCGTCGTTTCTAAACTGCTCGCTTGATGCACAAACAACTATTGTTTCTTTTGAGCCGAAGTCGGCAAAAAAGGTAAACACAAGCGTAACCAGAAGTAACACAATAAGTCCTTTTTTCATAATACACCTCTTAAATATAAGTGTGGTCTATATTCTTCAGGTCGTTGTAGGTGTCAATTTCGATAATATCATCGAAAGTACAGGGGCGAACCTCGACCTGATAATTTTTGATGCAATATTCAAGGGAAACCTGGTCCCAATACCTTTCTTTGCCGCCGGGAAGCTTAAACACCTTTTCGATGTCGCTTTCGAGCTTTTTGCCGTCCTCGGCATTCCAGTAAGAAATACCAAACATATGATAGCAATCCGTACCGCCGATGCAAAGCTTTGTAATTACTCGGTTTTTAACCTCAAAGCACCAGTCGTCGGTTTTCTCTACAGGAACACCCAGATAGTTGGAGGTGTACTGATACTTTGTAATAAGCTCGGGGTTATAAAGCACCAAGTCAGCCTCGAAAACATAAGCGTTCTGTAAAAGATTTCTTGCAATATATGCCGAGGAAATGTTGTTTGCCTCGTTATAAATGGGGTTCTCGATAAACTTAATATTCGGGTACTTGTAATGAAGCTGGTCAAACTGCTCGCCAAGATATCCTCTTACAACATAAATCTCTTCAATACCCGCTTTAACTACGGCGTCAAGCAGGGTGTCAATCATGCGTGTGCCGTTTACTCTTACTAAGGGCTTGGGTGTATTAAGCGTAATGGGAACAAGACGGGAGCCGAAACCTGCAGCAATAAACACCGCACGCTTTACCTTGTAGGGTTCAAGTGCCTCCAGACCCTTTTCGGTAACCGCGGTGCCGTCAACCAGCCCCTCCGCCCTTAAAGCTTCAAGGTGACGGCTGACAGAGCCTAAAGAAATACCTGTTTCCTCAGAAATTTCACGCTGACTCTTTTTGGCGTTTGTGCGTTCCAGATAAGTAAGCAAATTAAACTGTTTGCGAGTCAATTCAAATGTGCTCATTTTTGTTTCCTTTCTCAGATAAACATTTTCGAAAATAAAAATACCCCATATTTACAGGTAAAAGCCTATGTAGATAAGGGGTAATGCGTTCATTTTTTCTAATAATATAATAAAATTTGAACGTTGTCAACATTTTTTTCAAAAATAAAAGTTCCACTTTCAAATAAAAGCTTAGAAAGTGGAACAAAAATCGGAATTTTGTCGCAAATATAAGACAAACATTTGCTTTTAATGTCGGTTATTGTGGCAAAGAAGGTGTCGCTACCGTAAGTTTATCAAGGCTTCTGCCCTGTGCCCATTTTTCGGCATAGACCGAGGTGCACTTTTTATATTTTTCAAAAAGCTTCTTTGCTCTCTCCTCGTCGGAGTATACCTTCCAACAGCCTTTGAATTTGTAGCTTCGGGAGCCATTTTCAATAAACCCCTTTACATCTTCGGGCGGATAACCTAAGAAAAGTCCTATTTCATGAGGGAAGCCGTCAGTTTCGTCAAGACGTTTTATGAGCCTTCCTACAGAAAGCCCTGTGCTGTGAGGAAGATAGCCAAGACTACCCAAGAGTTTTTTGGCGTAGCTGTGCTTTAAATCCTCACATAAAAATGAGGGACGGTAAACATATATAAGTGCCCTGCCGCCTTTGTATCTTAAGGGCATAATCCTCAGCCCCTTTTTAACAAACTGCTTATTGTATCTGCGAAGAGCCTCCTTAAGGCTTTCGCTGCTTTCGACCTCGCAGGTGAAAAGATTTGCTGTTTTTATACGTGCAAGTGTTGGTGCACAATGACGTAAAATCATTTCGTCCGACATATTTACCCTCCTTTTTACTTACTTATTGGTATTTTACCCTGTATGCTCGCTAAGTATTCCCCGCAGCGCACTTGCCGAACCCGAGTGACTCCGGGCAACGGCAGTTTTACCGTTTTTTGTTTCATTTAAGGCAGTGCGAAGCATTTTGTGGCTCATAGTGCCTGTAACATTTGGCTTTACAGCCGTATTCCTTACATATATCTATATACTGGCGGGTCATACATTCGTTACCGCCTACTATAACTACGCTCATAGATTTTCCCCTCCATATACCTTCCGATTTTTGGTTAGCATACGCTAACCGCCTTTTAAAATAAATGCTCTTACCCTCTTCAAGTAAGAGCATTATTACCTGAACGTTTGCCCTGCAAACACTTCATACGCCGCAGGTGTACATCATTTGCCAAAAGGCAAACTTCATTTTGCTTTATGGCAACTGTCTTTCATTGCACAGCCTGAGCAACCGCAAGAGCAAGAGGACTTGCCCTTTTTCTTATTATAAATACCCTTGGCGACAATTAAACCAAAGACAACTGCAATAATACCAGCAACCAACCATGTTTGCCAAGTCATAGCCGAGTCCTCCTTTTCTTAATTAATTACTTTCTTACCTTTCCGTCTGCGTATTTATTGGGGCGAGCCACCATAAACACCATAAACGCAAGTACTAATACAGCACAGATAAGACCAACTGCATTAACATTACCTGTAAAGAGAAGTCCGAACTGGTAAACCACAAGAGAAACTGCGTAAGCAAATACGCACATATAAGCAATGGCGAAAGCAGTCCACTTCCAGTTATTCATCTCTCTCTTAATAGCACCCATTGCGGCAAAGCAAGGAGCACAAAGAAGGTTGAAAATCATAAAGGAAAGTCCTGCTAAAGCAGAGCCGCCGAAGAACTCCATACCGATGAGAGAAAGTTCAGATGAGCCTGCATCAACAAGCTCGAAAGCAAGGTCAGCATCAGCCATAGAAGAAAGCGAGCCGAATACGCCAACTACCTCTTCCTTTGCAACAAGACCTAAAACCGTTGCAACAGCAGACTGCCAGTTGCCAAAACCAAGAGGCTTGAAAATCCATGCAATGGCACCGCCTACAACCTCAAGAACAGAAGCTCCGCCTGCTTCATCCGTAATATAATGGAAGCCGCCCTCAAAGCTAAGGGAATTAAGTACCCAGATAATTATACTTGCAGCAACGATTACTGTACCTGCACGCTTAATGAAGGACCAACCTCTTTCCCAAGTAGCACGTAAGAAGTTCTTGGGAACAGGTGCATGGTAAGCGGGAAGCTCCATAACAAAGGGAGCAGGGTCGCCTGCGAAAAGCTTTGTTTTCTTAAGAAGAATTCCCGAAATAACCACAGCGGCAATGCCAATAAAGTAAGCAAGCGTTGCTACCCATGCACCGCCAAGCCAAGTATTACCAAACAATGCGGCGGCAATAAGACCTACAATGGGCATTTTAGCACCGCAGGGCATAAAGCCTGTAGTCATAATTGTAATTTTTCTGTCTCTGTCGCTTTCAATGGTACGGCTTGCCATAATACCGGGAACACCGCAGCCTGTACCAACAAGCATAGGAATAAAGGACTTGCCGGAAAGACCGAACTTACGGAAAATTCTGTCCATAATAAAGGCAACACGTGCCATGTAACCGCAATCCTCAAGAAGTGAAAGCAGTAAGAAAAGAACCAACATCTGGGGAACGAAGCCCAAAACTGCACCCACACCGCCGATGATACCGTCCTGAATAAGACTGTAAAGCCAATCGGCGATTACGGGGTTGCCTGCACCATCTAAAAGGAACAGGTCAACAAGCTCGGGAACGCTAAGCCAATTTGCCATAAATGCAGGTAAATCACCTGCCTCGGCACACTCAGCAAAGGAGCCAAACAAGCCGTCATTCATAAATACAACTGTCCAGTCGCCTATAGTGCCGATGGAAAGCGTATAAACGAGCCACATAATAACCGCAAAAATCGGGATTGCTAAAATTCTGTTTGTAACAATTCTGTCAATTTTATCGGAAATAGAGAGCTTGCCTGCGTTCTTTTTCTTGTAGCAGGACTTCATAATCGAGCCGATATAAACATAACGCTCGTTGGTGATAATGGACTCTGCATCGTCGTCAAGAGCTTCTTCAACAGCGGTAATGTCCTTTTCGATGTGTTCAATTACAGTTTTGTCAAGCTTTAAGCTCTCAAGCACCTTTTCGTCTCTTTCAAAAAGCTTTACGGCAAAGAACCTCTGCTGTTCTTCGGGCATATTATGTACACAAGCCTCTTCGATATGAGCAATTGCGTGCTCAACTGTACCCGAGAAAGTATGCATGGGAACAGGCTTTTTAAGCTTAGCCGCCTCAATAGCTGCCTCAGCCGCAACAAAAACGCCATCATTTTTTAAAGCTGAAATCTCAATAACCTTACATCCAAGCTCCTTTGACAGCTGGTCTGTGTTGATTTTGTCGCCGTTTTTTCTTACAATATCCATCATATTAATAGCAACAACAACGGGAATACCAAGCTCTGTAAGCTGTGTTGTAAGATAAAGGTTACGCTCTAAATTTGTACCGTCTACAATGTTAAGGATAGCATCGGGACGCTCGCCGATAAGGTAGTTACGTGCTACGACCTCTTCAAGAGTATAGGGAGAAAGTCTGTAAATAC
>JAUNEH010000040.1:0-16019 GCA_030525665.1 Ruminococcus sp. | reverse complement strand
CATCTTGGCGTGACAGAAGTGAGCTTTTCGGTTACTTCAACGAATTTACTAAGAAATTCAACGAAACCGAGCTTCTTCGTGCTATGTACGAGGCATCTTACAATGAAAACATCTATGCAGTAATCCTCGACGAAATGAACATCGCACGTGTTGAGTACTACTTTGCTGAGATGCTTTCAATCCTCGAAATGCCTTCCCGCGACGAGTGGGTGGTAGACGTTGTACCCAACGCATGGAAGTCTGACCCCAAGCACATTGTAAACGGCCAGATTCAGATTCCCGGCAATATGTGGTACATCGGTACAGCTAACAACGACGACTCTACATTTGCTATTACAGATAAGGTTTACGACCGTGCAATGCCCATTAACATTGACACTAAGGGCGTACCCTTCGAAGCACCTTATACAGAATCCGTTAATATCAACTACAAGTATTTCGAACAGCTTCTTGACGTTGCTAAGGCTAACAATGTTGTTTCCGAAGAAAACCTTAAGAAGATTAACCTCCTTGACGACTACGTAATCGAGCATTTCCGTATAGCTTTCGGTAACCGTATTGTTAAGCAGTTACGTGACTTCGTTCCTGCTTACGTTGGTTGCGGCGGTACAGAAATTGACGGTCTCGACTACGTGCTTGCAAGAAAGGTATTCAGAAAGTTCGAATCCCTTAACCTTTCTTATATCCGTGATGAAATTGACGGTTTATGTGCTTATATAGACGAACTCTTCGGCGAAGAGAACATGAACGAGTGTAAGAGTTATCTGCGTATGCTCAAGAAGCTTGTATAATTTAAGCGTTAATAAGGGCGGACTCTTGTTCGCCCTTATAGTGGGTTTTATTAAGCAGATATTATTTTTGTGAGGAGTAAGTACTCATGGCTGACTTTGGTAGATATTACAGAGCTTATATGTATATGCAGGAGCTCCTGCAGAATGATTTTACTTACAATTACATAACTGCGAGCTTAAAGGACGCGGACAAAGGCAACGACTCTCTCACCGGTAAAACCAACGAGAAAGTTATTGACATGGACTGGGTTGAAGCCATTGAAGAAGCACTGCCTTATATCCAGAAGGCAATTGATGAACAGCGTCGTTTCATCAAGCAGATTGAAAACGTTGTGCGTATCGAGCTTGCCCGCAAAACCGGTCCCGATTCTGTAAAACACCTTTCTCAGCATACAAACTTTATCGCTAAGGTAGAAGGAGATATGGTTACTCCCAATAAAATCCTTGTTACCGAGCAGGAAGAGTCCTTTGCTATTTACGAAAATCGTGTGCTTATGACTCTTATTCGTCGTGCACTTTTATTTGTTGAGGATAAATATTCCAAGATGAAGGGCGTGCCCAACGACAGCTATAACAATATTAAGGTTATCCGTCAGGCTGAGTTTGACGACAAAAAGGTTGACTTTGCCTTTAACTATATTAACGAATCCCACGAAAACTTAGCTGATGACCTTGACGTTTTAGACGTTTCCGAGCTTTCGGACTTCGACCGTATCAGAAGAATCCGAACAACTCTTAACGAATTCTTGAATACTCAGCTTATGCGTGAAATCGCAAAAGAGCCTGAGGTACATCCCCCCATTACTCAGACCAACCTTCTTAAGAAAAACCCCAACTTTAAAAAGGCTATGGAGCTTTGGAATTTCCTTGATTCCTACAAGCGTCCCGGTTTTGAGATTGTTGGCGAAGAGTTCTCTGGCGAAATGAGTGATGAAGTTAAGCAGGATGTTTACCTTTCTATGAACTTCCAGCACTTCATGATGACTATTGCCACCAACCCCGGTTTAAGACGTATTCTTCATGAAAAATACGAAGAAGAAAACGCAAGAATCGCCGAAGAAAACGCTAAGCCCGAAAAGCTAAAGGCTATTGCTCTTCAGGCGAAAATTGATGAGGTAAGAAAAGAGGAAATGGAAATCCGCTTGAAGGAAATCCGTGACCGTGAGAAGAAAATTCTCGACCTTACCAACGAAGTACGAAATTTAAAAGTAACTTTAGACCAGAAAGAACAGCAAATCCTCACCTTAAAGGGTCAGGTTTCCGCTTTACAGGATGAGGTTGCCGCATTAAAGGCAGAGCTTCAGGAAACCAAGCTTAAGCTTCTCGAAGCCGAAAAAGAAATCGAAAGACTTAAGGAAGAAAACGAAGCCCTCAAGGCAGAAATTGCTGAGCTTAAAAATACAATTGAAGAGCTCAATCAGAAGATTTACGAGCTTAACAATATTATTGCCGCCCTTAAAGAGCGTATCGCAGTTCTCGAAGAAGAAAACGCACGTCAGCGTACTCTTATTAAAGAACAGCAGCTCATTATTGAACAGCAGGCAGATAAGATTGCCGCCTTAGAAAAGAAGGTGGCAGAGCAGTTAGCAAAAATTACAGCTCTTACCGAAGAGGTCGAGCGTTGCCGTGCCGAGATTGCTGAAAAGAATATTCAGATTACAGACCTTACCAATAAGAATGAAGTTCTGACAAATACTCTGAATACCGAGCGTCAGCAGCATAAAGATACTGTCGAGCAGATGACTCGTCAGTATAATGACACAGTTGAGCGAATGACAACAGAGCACAAGAATGCCGTTGATAAGCTTAACGCTGAGCACGAAAATACTGTCGCGAAGATGAACGAAGACTTCGAAAAGAAGACCTTCGCCGCTAAAGAAAAGCATAAAGCTGAAGTTAAAAAGCTTGAAGCTTCCCTTGACAGTGCCGAAGCCAAGCATACAAGTGTCGTTGCTAAGCTTAATGCTGATTTTGCAGAAAAATCAAGCAAAGCCGAAAGCAAGCGGCTCAAAGAGCTTGCCGAAAAGCAGGCAGAGTTTGAGTCAAACCTTGCAAACGTCAAGAAGGCTAACGCTGATGCTACCGAGGCTGCTAACGCAAAGCACGCTTCCGAAATCCGTAAGGTCCAGAAGTCTGTTGATAAGCGTGTTGAAGCCGCAAGGAAAGAAGCCGAGAAGAATTATAATTCTAAGGTTCGCGACCTTAATGCACAGCACGAAAAGGAAATGGCTGAACTTAAGCGTAAGCTAAAAGAAGAAATGCGTCTTATTAAGCAAAACGCAAGAGCAGAGGTTAAGCTTGCTAAGAAAAAAGCAAGAAAGAATTTATTTACAGAAGAAGAATTAGCCGACGTAGAAGACTGATTTTATCAGAAAGGAGAACTGCAATGAACAGCGAAAAAACTCCTGTTAACAGAAAAACAGGCAGGCTTATTGCTAAAAATTTAATAATTCTCGTTGTTCTCGTTGCAGTTTGTGCATTTTCAATCTGGTCTTGGTTTACAAACGCCCACGAAGCCAAAGCCAATGGTATTTCTGTTACTGCCGAGGTCCCTAAGAATCTTGAGATGTCTTTGGATTTAACAGAAGAAAAAGTTTTTTCAAACGTTGTTAAGCTGTCGGATGCCAAGTTTGACGAAGAAACAAAGATTATCGACAGAGTAATCCTTGATGATATTACTGGCGATGGTTATTCTTTCTGCCTTCCCGATATGACCCAAGGCTCTGCAGGTGCTTCTCCTAACATAAACAGTGATAAATGGCTTTTTGACCTTGGTGATAATCAATATTATTACAGCCTTACCGCAACCTTTAGAACTAATTTCCCTGCAAACATTTATATTGCAGAGGGAACTAAGGTTTCTACTAAATACGAAAATGACAACCCTAATTCAACCTTACCTGAAGGCACTCAGTATTCTAAGGATGCTATTGCTGGTGCTGTGCGTATGTCTGTAGTAAAAAGTGGTGAAGACAAGGCGAGCTTTATCTGGATTCCCCGTCCTGACATTTACCTTGACTATTCCGATTTTGACAATCCTAAAGTTGATATTCTTACAGCCGCTGAAATGGTATCTAAAAGCACTATCGTTCATCAGTATTATGATACCTCAAAAACACTTCATAATAGCTTTGGCGGTATTACATACTTTGGTGCCGATGCCTTTACTGTTTCAGAGGGCAATTATCCTGAGGATGGTGCATCTTCTTCTATGTGCGTTGCGTCTACTTCAGGTCAGCCTGACGAAGACGGCTACTATTAC
Source organism: Ruminococcus sp. (assembly GCA_030525665.1). Lineage (GTDB taxonomy): Bacteria > Bacillota > Clostridia > Oscillospirales > Acutalibacteraceae > Ruminococcoides. Next base: position 11,966 of record JAUNEH010000040.1, on the reverse strand, counting down.
TGTGATGCAATAATCAACATCTGGATAGAAGGCTGTGACGCCGAAACTCGCCGCGTTTTATCTGATGGTAACTTTGGTTTTGATTTAAAATTCACTGCTGAAGAAATTCAGTGATTTTTTCTGATTTGTTATTTATATCGAAAGGAGGTAGTGTGCTATGTTTAATATGCTTAAAAATATGTCGCCCAAAACTAATACTGTGCTTAAGTTTATTATTATCTCAGTTTTAGTTGTATCTTTAGCAGTCGGTAGCACATACGCTTGGTTTATTACCAATCTTACTACCTCCGTAAATAATGGTGATGAATATATTACCGTTTCTGCCGATGCAGGTCTTAAGCTCAGCTACGGCGAAGAATTCGAAACTCAAGGCGAAATTATTATCCAAAGGCAAGCACCCGATGCTGTGCTTTCCGAATGCTCAAGTGTAGACGGCAGAAATATTTTCTTTCCCATTTCCGATTATTCAAAAATTGAGCATACCGATAACAACAACGAGTTTGTAAATGACGTTAAAACCGAGGAATTAATTTTCCGCGAAGCAACTGCAAACGATAAAAACAAAAAGTATATTTCCTTTGATTTCGAGATTTCAGCCGCTTCCTCTACCGATATCTGGCTTTCTAACAGAAGCTATATTACAGGTACAGCAGCGGACGCTATCAGGATTTCCTTCGACCTTCACAACGGCAAGGCTCCTATAGTTATCGATAATACCCCCGCAACTTACGCAAATACCAACTACGCCGTAGAAACCATCAACACAAGCGGACAGAAGCTTACAACTGTTGAGCAGAAACCCCTTGCAATCGGTGACTACGTTAATAACGGCAATAACAAAACTCCCTTGTTTACTCTTGACGCAGGCGAGGATATGGTTGTTACTATGACAATCTGGCTCGAAGGTACCGACCCCGAATGTACCGAAGCTGTGCTTTCTCAGGATGATTTACAGATTAATATCGAGTTTTCTACTGTTGTTGAAGACCTTAACTCTGTAACCTTTATTGATTATACTCTCGAGCAATGGGCGGATGACGATGAGTGCAAGCTCTTTGTTCAGGACGTAAATAACGAAGATATGATTTACAATATGCATCAAGAAGAAGAAGGCTCCAGAATTTGGACAATCGACTTGCCGATGGATGTTGAAGAGATTAACTTTATCCGACGTCACCCAACCTCCTCATCTGAGTCTGATTGGAATATTTGGGAAGCGGGTACCGTCGGCAACTGCAGAACATATAACGCCTTTGGTCATGGTTCGGGTATATGGTATGACGGTCTTACCGCAGATACAATCTATCTTTTTGACGGAACACCTACAGGCTTCCTTTCAGATTCCGGTGCGAAGCACAGTACGTACGTTAATTATACCCTTACTGACGGAAATGGCGTATCTCAGACTCTTAATTACTTCATGAGCTATTACGAAGAAGCTGTTGAGTTTGTTGATTACTTAAACTGTTGGGCTGTTAATGTTCCTTCTGTTGCAGGTAACATAACGTTTAACCGTTGTAATCCCAATGATGTTTCTAAAGTCTGGAATTACTGGACAGCAAACAATAGAGGAAGTAATTTGTATTATACAGCTGTTTCGGGTGCAGATAACGCTTCCGGCGGCGGTTACTGGACAAATAAGCTTCTTTTCCTTAATCAAAATGGGTATAAATCAAATGCAGATTTAGCTGTTTATTATTTCGGTACTAATATAACCGGTTGGGCTGAGCTTTCAGCAAAAACCGCCAATGGTAATTATGTTGCTCCGATTCATAACAATGCAAATGGAGTTCAGTTCTGTCGTGTGAATACAAGTGCAACCTCATTTGGTTTTGGCAATAACGTTTATAATCAGACCCACGATAATCACAACTCTTTTGGCAACAAAAATCTATTTACAATTAAGGGTTATCACGAAGATAATAGTTACTATATGTGGGGCGAATGGACAACAGTAGCAAATCCTTAAAATATAATTTAGAAATGGAGGTGGCTCAATTATGTATAGGGCAAAGCATTATGCAGAAAAGAAAAACAAAAAAGCTAAAAACGTTATACTTGCAATTGTTGCAATGATTGAGCTGCTTTTGCTTTCTACTACCATGACCTTCTCATGGTTTGAGGGTACAACTGCACTTAGAATTACAACCGACAATGAGAATTATTTGCCTCTTAAGACTTCAAAAGGCTTAAATTCTTCCTACACTGTCGGCGGAGAAAGCTCCAAGTACAGCAATACTGCTGAGCTTAATGAATATATCGAAATGCAGGCAAACGCTAAGTTTTCGCCTGTTTCGAGCTATAACGGCGAGGATTTCTTTGCACTTATGGATGGCACAGCGGCCGATGGAAAAGCGCCTGATTCTTATGATGAATACCTTTCAGGCATTACATCTGCCGACAGTACACTTAAATTCCGCCAGCTTTCTAATGAAGAAAAGAACTCAAGCCTTGTTTATTTCCAGTTTCAGGTTAACGCAGAGGTTTGCGATACAACCTTCTGGCTTAAAGAGTTACCTACATTTAAAGTAAATGGCGTAGCTTTAAAGTCCGATAACAATCCTTTCAGAATCCGAATTGACGATGGTACAGGTGCAAGCTCAAGCGAAGAGCATAACCTTATTCTTTCCGATAAATTAACTTGGCCTTCTGGCGGTTATTATGCAAGCGGTGCAAGCAGAAACAATATGCTTGCAGTTAAAAGCCTTAAAGCTGACAATACAGCTCAGTTAAAGTTAGCTGGTGACCATTTGGGCAACCGCACAATCTTTAAGGTTTTTGATTACAGCGCAACATCAAATAATAAAAACGGCAAAGAGGTGCTTTTCACAGTACCTAAAGGCGAAACCAGAACCATAACTATTGCAATTTGGCTCGAAGCTCTTGACCAGAGCTATAATACCGAAACAATTCCTGCAGGTGCAACTGTTGATGTTGATATCAAGTTCTGTTCTTCATGGGATGTTGTTGATACAATCACTTTCCGTGATTATACAGCAGACCAATGGGTTGATAACACAGCTAATAAAAAGATTTGGCTGGTTAATGATACTACAGGATATTCATACGAGATGAAGTATACCTCTAAGGGTGCTACTACATCGACAGTATCCAAAAACACATGGACCGTTGATGTTCCCAGAGCTGTGCAGGATATAACTTTCCGTTGTGAAGATAAAGAGTATGACGATACTCCTCCGGGTGTTTGGGCACCTGCCGCTTTACGAACCGTTAGCGGCGTAACTCAGACCACATTTACCGCCTTCGGCTCAACCGCAGGTATCTGGTATAATGGAGAAGTTACTAAAATAGAATTCAGAGACTACACCGAAACTCATTGGATTAACCTTGTTGATTCAAATGGCGATACACCTAAGATGAAGGTTAATATTACCTATGGCGGCGAAAGTCTCAATTACAGCATGTCAGATTCTCCTGTAGCAGATGAAATAGGTAAAAATGCATGGTCTACCTATATTCCAAGCTCAGTTAATGATGTAGTATTCAATAGATGTAAGCGTAGTGACGAATCAACCGTTTATAACTATTGGAACGCTGTACTCAGAAATAACGAAACTGTTTATTATGCCTTGGATGAAGAAGTTCCCGAGGAAACCAATAAGACAACAATATATCTACAGGTTCCTACAGAATATATTTTCTTCGATCAAAATAGATTACCTGCAATCTCATTAACAAGTGAATATAACATTGATTATATTTATAATGAATTAAACGGGGAACTAAGTGATATACATCAGGGTGACGCAAATAATGATATTCGTGGATATTATATTGGCTCTGATACTTCTAAAGCAGATACATGGTATCAAGACCAAGGTCGAATGACAAAAATAACCGATAACTTATATTCATTTAGCTTTGATTTTGTACTTGAAAATGGCACATATATTACGTTATGGAATAAGCCACAAGTAGGTTATAATAATCTTGATAACCAGACCCGCTTTGCACCTGCAATACAGTTTAATTCAAATTATAATATGTTAACACTTACTAATCCGCAGGAGCTTAAAAACGGCGACTTTAATGAAGCTTATGCGTTTGAAGGAGAGTGGAATCTGTACTCGGGTGGCGGTGATAGCACTGTTACCACAAATCCCGAAGAGCAGTATGGTCGTTGGGGTAAGGAAGAGCTTACTGCAACTGGTACATACAGAACTCATTTTGTTCATACTTCAACTACCACAAGCGTTAAGGCTACATTTACCTACAATGGTATGATCTATGCCGTTGACCTTACAAACGAGGGCGACAGCAAGTATTGGGTAGCTGAAAAGACCATTCCCGATGAGGCAACTAATATCAAGTTTACCGACGCAAGTGGTAATACATGGACAACATCTAACGACAGAAGTTCAACAAAGAATTATTACTATGCTACATCGTCGACTTTGGGTGCGTGGTCCTCTAAGATTACCGGTACAAAGCAGTTCCACTTTATGCATCTTTATACCAATGCAACAAGCATGACCGCAAGTTATACATATAATGGCGTTACATTTACATATGATATGACGAAGTCAAGCAGTAATTCCAAGCTTTGGTCAACTCCGGCATCTGTACCCGAAAACTTTACCGGTTCTGTTGTGTTTAAGGACAACAGCGGTAGAGAGTGGTCATCAACTGGCGGTAATAGTTCAGGAAGCAATTATTGCTACGCTATCACAAATACAATTTCAGTTTATAAAGATAACGCAAATTATAACAGAGTATACTACAAGAACACCTTACCGAATAATGGTGGATATTGGGATACAATGAACTATTATTATTGGAAATCTGGAAGTAGTGCACCTATGGATTGGCCGGGTTATAACACTACGGCTCATGTAGATGGTGTATATTATGTATTAATTCCCAATACTTATAATAGAGTTATCTTTAATAATGGTAGCACTCAGACAGTCGATTTGACGATTGCTGATATTAGGTTGTTTACTCCAAGTGGTTGGTCTGACGGAAAAGTTTCTTGCAGTAATTCCGATGTGAGCTATTAATATTTAATCATGAAAGGGCGGTGAGACCGTGAAAAGATTTATTTGTGTACAAATTTTAATAGTTGTACTGTTAGCATTTACTTTGGTAGGCAGTACCTTTGCATGGTCCAACCGTCCCAACGTGTACGGCGGTTATTTGCAAACCCCATTTAAGTTTACCTATTCAAGTGCCGTAAACGGTAACGCTTGTACAGGTACAACTTATCTTGGTGTAACAGATGCCGAGGGTAAGCTTACTTATGATGATGACGGCAATGCAGTTTATGCCGAAACAGAAATGCAGTCTGACTATAAGGTTACCGTTACCAAAGGTCAGGTGTTGTATCTGAGAACAAAAATTTCTAACGCGGCAAATGTAAAGACAAACGTTTCGCTTATCGCACACGTGCCTCTTTATGACGAAACTGCAGCAACCCCTGTTAATAACGGCTTTAATGGCAAATTTAACGTTGGTGTTTCTTTACCCACAAAATCTGTTATTGCTTATCCCGACGAAGCTTTTATTCCTGTGGTCTCTCAGTATGAAATCTTAGGAAATGCTTCGGCAGAGAATACCTTTATTGATTGGTATATTGAGTTTAATGCTTCGGGTGAATTTACTTTAAGCGATGTTTATCTCGCTAACAACTGATGAACTTATTAAAAGACAGCAGAGTCTGCTCTGCTGTCTTTTCTAATAATATTGCAGAGAAGGTAAACCTATGAAAAAAGCTTTAAAAATCATCAAAAAATGCTTTGATATACTGAGCTGGATTTTAATTGCTGTGCTTGTTGTTTCGGTGGCGTTTTCATTAATTTCACGCATTAACGGCACAAATCCTTCGGTGTTTGGTTATTCTGTTTATCGTGTATCAAGCGGAAGCATGAGTCCCGAGCTTGAGGTGGGCGACGTTATATTAGGTAAGTCGGTTAAGGACCCAATGAGCATTAAAGTGGGGGACGTTGTCACCTACAAGGGAAGCGGTGAGCTGGCAGGTAAGCTTATAACTCATAAGGTCATTGAGGCTCCCGAGGAAGTTGACGGAGAAATTGTCCTTAGGACAAAGGGTGTTGCCAATGAGGTTGCCGACGCACCTATTAACGCTGAGAGGGTTGTATCAGTAGTTGTTTGTGAAATTGAATTTTTAGCGGCATTTTATAATTACTTTTTCTCACCTTGGGGACTGCTTACTGTAATCGCACTTATAATTCTTGTGTTTATTGACGAGCTTATAGCTATGATAAAGACTATTACCAAAAATGACGTAAAAATTGAAAAAAAGAGTATTGATGATATAATAGTCCGCATTCAAAACGAAAACAGTTCCGAGTTTAATTCTGAGGATGCAGAAGCTGACTCTATTGATGAAGACATTTAAGCTTTTTAAATACAATTAAGTTTTATCTCATCAAAGGTTGCAAAACATATCTATACTGTGATATACTAAATTGAAACTTTTTTTAAAAGCATATTTTTCTTTGGGAGGGTAGCAGATGTTTCAAAAAGTTAAACGTATTATAGGTTGCGTCCTTTTGGCGTGCTTTTTATTTGGTGTTTTTTATGTGGGATTTGTAAGAATAACTGACAAATCACCATGGATTTTTGGTTTCAGCCTTCTCAGGGTTTCTTCCGACAGCATGGAGCCCGAGCTTGCCAATGGAGAAATAATTATTCTCCAAAAGACTGCCCCCGAAACCCTTGAAAAAGGTGATGTAATCAGCTATAAATGTCAAAAGGGTTATCTTAAGGGTAAAAACGTAACCCACCAGATTTCGAAAGACCCCTATGAAATTGACGGTGTTTATTATTTTACAACCCGAAGCTTAAAGCCCGAGGCGGTAAATGACCCTGAGATTACACATAATCAGATTATCGGTGAGGTTATTTACAAAATACCCTTCGCAGGTACTTTATTTGACTTCTTTACCCAGTGGTACGGAATGGTTGCATTTCTCATTTTGCTTTTTATCGTTTTCAGTAGCGAGCTTATAGCTCTCTTTAGAAAAATTACCCGCAAAGACGAAGTTGAGGATGATTCCGAGCACAGGAATTCCGAGGATATTAGACAGAGTGAAATCGCTATGGCAAAGCGACTCAGCGAATTTGATGGTATCATCACAAATCTCGACGACCCCGACCTTTAAATATTTAAGCCCGTAGGTGAGCTACGGGCTTTGTTTCGTATTATTTCATAACTGTTTCAGCGTTATTTCAACTGTTTTTCACAGAATATGTATAGACTATAGTAAATGATATGGAGGTATATTTATGACAGACGATAGATTTGACAATCCTTATTTAAATTCACAGAATAATAAATTAGAAGCAGAAAACATTTCGAACGAAGCTGAGGCTATCGCTGTGCCTACAGATTCTACACCTGAATTAATAAATGATGAATCAGTTCGTGCAAATGAGCTTCATTCTCAGCATTTCGTAGCTGATAATACAGAGCCTGTATTTTCTGAGCCTCAAAAACCTCAACCAGCCGAGCCGCCTTATTCCTGCGAATGGTACGGCGGCAACCCTGTTTCACCGCCGCATCAGCCAATACCGCCTTATACCCCTTCATTTACTGAGCCTCAGAAGAAGGTGCGTACCAAAAAGGGCGTATCAAAGGGCCTTTTTTTCGCAGGCATAGCAATCTGCATTTGTCTTTCCTTTGTTGCAGGTTTTGCAGGAACAGGTCTTTACAATTACCTTGATTCTTTTAATACAGAAGTAAAAAACGGTCTGTCTATCAATAAGGTGGATGCTGAGAATAACAACACAGCCTACACCGACGGCGGACTTTCTACAGTTGAAATTGTAGACAAAACCGCAGACAGCGTTGTAGAAATCACTACCGAAACCGTTACCACAGGTGTCTTTGCTCAACAGTTTATCCAGTCCGGTGCAGGCTCGGGAGTAATTGTTGACGCCGAAGGCTTTATCGTCACAAATCATCACGTTATTGATGGAGCGACTAAAATTTCCGTAACTCTTCGCGATGGCACCGCTTATGATGCAAAGCTTGTTGGAAGCGACGAAGAGCTTGACGTAGCCTTGCTAAGAATTGACCCCGATACCAAGCTTAACGCCGCTACATTCGGAGATTCCGATACCCTCAGAGTAGGTCAAAGAACTGTTGCTATAGGCAACCCCTTGGGTCAGCTTGGCGGTTCGGTAACAGAGGGAATCTTAAGTGCACTAAATCGTGACGTTGTAATTGACGGTAAGACAATGAGCTTACTGCAGACCGACACAGCCATAAATCCGGGCAACTCAGGCGGCGGACTTTTTGATGCCAACGGTAATCTTGTAGGTATTGTAAATGCAAAATCTTCAGGTACAGAGGTCGAGGGCTTAGGCTTTGCAATTCCAATTAATGATGTTATCAATGTAATCGGTGATTTGTCCGAGTACGGCTATGTACGCGGCAGAGTTGACCTTGGCATGACATTTATCGACGTTGATTCTCAGCAGCTTGCATGGATGTACGGCTTGAATAAGACAGGATGTTATATCTACAGCGTGGATAAAAACACTAATGCCGATACCGCAGGCTTTGAAAGCGGTGACAGAGTAATTTCTGTTAATGGTTCAGAGGTAACTACCTCAGAAGAGGTTGAAAATGTTATCGAAAACTGTAAGGTAGGCGAAGAGGTTACTTTTAAGGTAGAGAACACCTCAGGCAAAACCTACACCATAAGCTTTGTTTTAGAGGAATATATTCCCGAAAGCGAAAACGAAAACTTCTTCGAAAGCAACAGTCCCTTGGATGATTTTTCATACTGGTGGTCAGATTATAACTAAAAAATATGGGCGATGCATGATGCATCGCCCTTTTTAAGTTTATATCATTCTTTGTGTTCTAAAGCCGAGAAAATCATATTTGCACAGCGGTAAACGTTGCCGCCGCCCATAGTAAGCACCAAATCGCCCTCTTTAGCATTCTCAAGAATAAAGTCGGTAATTTCTTCAAAGGTGTCAATGCAGTGACTTCCTTCGATTTTTGCACCTAAATCGGTGGAGTAAATACCGTAAGTATTGGTTTCTCTTACTGCTAAAATTTCAGAAATAATAATTTCGTCAGGAATACTTAATGCTTTTGCAAAATCATCAAGCAGAATCGCTGTTCTTGAGTACGTGTGGGGCTGGAAAATTGCCCATACCTTTTTAAATCCCATATTCATAGCCGAGGTAAGCACAGCCGTAAGCTCGGTGGGGTGGTGGGCAAAGTCGTCGGCAACTGTAATTCCTTTAGAAACTCCCAAAACCTCAAAACGTCTGTGAACACCTGTAAATTTCTCAAGATTTTCGGAAATTTCTTTGCCTGTTGCACCAAGGTGATGGCTTGCAGCAGCCGCCGCCAAAGCATTCATAATGTTGTGCCTTCCGGGAACAATCAGCTTAATATTTGCAATAAACTCATTTTTAAAGTACAAGTCAAAGCTTTGGTTCATTCCGTTTGACACAATGTTTTCGGCTCTGTAGTCACAGCTTTCGCCAATACCAAAGGTGATTTTATCCAAGGTCAAATCCTTGAAGGTGTCTACAGAGTTTTCGTCGTCACCGCAGTAAATAACGGCGTGTGTGGTCTGGTTTGCAAATTTACTGAATGACTTTTTTATGTTATCAAGATTTTTAAAATAATCAAGGTGGTCTGCATCAATATTAAGTACAACTGAAAGGTAAGGGTTGAGCTCTAAAAAAGTATCAACGTATTCGCATGCTTCGCAAACTATAATATCGCTTTGACCTACGTAGCTGTTGCCTCCGATAGCGGGCAGCTTACCGCCGATAATTGCAGAAGGGTCAAAGCCGCTTCCTATAAGAATCTGACTAATCATTGCTGTAGTGGAGGTTTTGCCATGCGTGCCGGCAACTGCCACCGAACGGTTATATCTTCGTGTAACAATTCCAAGCATAACACTTCGCTCTATACAGGTAATGCCAAGCTCTTTGCAGGCTACAAGCTCCGGATTATCAGCTTTAACCGCCGCGGTATAAACCACCAAATCGGCACCCTTTACGTTATCGGAAAAGTGGCCGCCGTACACCTTGATTCCCATAGACTTGATTCTGTCAAGGGTGTCTGATTCGTTGCAGTCTGAGCCTGTAATCTCAAAGCCTTCGCTAATAAGTATCTCGGCCAAGGGGCACATACCGCTTCCGCCGATACCCACAAAATGTATTCTTTTAACATTATCAAGAATGTCAGTATTTTTCATTTTTATCAACTCCTTTCCTTATTATATTTCATTCTTTTGAAAAAATAAATATCTATCTCAGCATTGTTACACTTTTTTGGCAATATTATTGTTGTAAATACCCTTTAAAAATGATAAAATATAATATATTTCTTAAAATTTTGGTGGATTATGAGCTTGAAGAAAAACGACATCTTAAAACTTACCATTCTTTCACTTTCCTCAGAGGGAAGCGGTGTAGCAAAAACCGACGAGGGTATTACTGTATTTGTTCCTAATTCTGCAGTAGGTGACCTGCTTTTGGTGCGTATTGTGAAGGTGCAGAAAACCTACGCCTTCGGTAAGGTGGAGGAAATATTAACACCCTCACCCGACCGAATTACTCCTACCTGCAGTATTGGCGTTCAGTGCGGCGGCTGTGTGTATTGTCACATTTCGTATGAGGCTGAGCTTAAAGCCAAAGAGCAAAGGGTAAGAGACGCCATTGAAAGAATTGCAAAGCTTGATATTCCCGTTAATCCTATACTTTCCACAGGTGAAGTAAGCCGTTATCGCAACAAGGCGATGATTCCCGTAGGTATAAACAAGGACGGCAAGGTTACAATGGGCTTTTACTCAAATCACAGCCACAGAATTATTGAGAGTGACGATTGTATGCTTCAGCCCCTGTGTTTTCTTAAAGCTACCGACATTCTTAAAGCTTTCATAGAGTCCAAAAATATTACCGTCTATAACGAAGCTACAGGCAAGGGGCTTATCCGCCATCTTTACCTTCGTTTAGCTGAAAAGGGTGACGAGCTTATGATAACCATTGTCATAAACGGCACCGAGCTTCCTTTTGCTTCTGAGCTTGTAGAGGCTTTTAAAGAAGCCTTACCTAACCTTAAATCTGTTATTTTAAACACCAATAAAGAAGACACCAACGTGGTTTTGGGTAAGCACAGCCGAGTAATTTACGGTGATGGTTTTATTACCGATGTCCTCTGCGGTCTGAAATTTATGATTTCGCCCCAGTCCTTCTATCAGGTTAACCGCAAGGGTGCAGAGCTTCTTTACTCTAAAGCCGCCGAGTATGCCGACTTAAGCGGCAACGAGGTTCTCCTTGACCTTTACTGCGGTACGGGTACAATCGGTCTTTCTATGGCTAATAAAGCAAAAAGCCTTATTGGTGTTGAAATTGTGCCAAAAGCCATAGATGACGCCAAGAATAACGCCAAGGCAAACGGCATAAAAAATGCCCGTTTCATCTGTGGTGATGCCGCAAAAGCCGCCGAAACCTTACGCTTTGAGGGTTTAACACCTGATGTTATTATTATAGATCCGCCACGCAAAGGTTGTGACAAATCTTTAATAAAAACTATTTCCGATTTTAATCCTAAACGTGTTGTTTACGTTTCTTGCGACCCTGCAACCCTGGCACGAGATTTAGCGGTTTTCGCTGAGCTTGGATTTAAAGCACACGAGGTAACTCCCGTAGATATGTTTCCGAGAACAGCTCACGTTGAATCTGTTGTACGGCTCAGCCGCACAGCGATATAAATTTCGCTGAAATTTGCGATATACCGTAAGGGTGCTATATATCTTTGATGCGATATGTCCCTTTCGGAACACGAATTTTACGAAGGAATAATAAAGAGGAAAAATATGAACATAATATACAGAAAGCCGACAGAAGACGAAATTTTTAAAATCTATCAGCACTACGTGCGGGTTATTACTTATATGCAAGAAAACGGTATCGACCAGTGGGACGAGCTGTACCCTAATTCTGCC
>JAUNEH010000039.1:0-16120 GCA_030525665.1 Ruminococcus sp. | reverse complement strand
ATCTGCCTTATTGAGTTATGCAAAATACTACCTCGCAAAGATTGACAAATAGGGCTTTTATGGTAAAATAATAGGGCAGAGCAGATTGAGCAGTCGCGGGTAATGTGCCGAAAGGCCTTATGCGAGGAAAGTCCGAGCTCCACAGAGCAAGAATAACGGCTAACGGCCGCCGGGGGTGACCCCAGGGATAGTGCAACAGAAATAAACCGCCTGTAAAAGGTAAGGATGGAAAGGCGAGGTAAGAGCTCACCGGGGTTGGGGAGACCTAACCGCCATGTAAACCCTATTCGGAGCAACACCGTGGAAAGGACATAATACGCTTGCTCGGCGTGTCCGATGGAGGTGGCATTGAGCAGCGACGGCAACGTCCTGCCAAGATAGATGACTGCTTTTAACAGAACTCGGCTTATAGATTTGGTCTGTATATATGAAAAACGGAGGGTTAATTCCCTCCGTTTTTCTTTATATATTACTTTTAATTTTTAAAGAAAGCGACCGCCACTGCTCCGGGTCCGGCGTGAACACCGATTGAGCAACCGATGGCTGTAGTTTTTAGATTGTTTATCGAATCCTGCCAAAGGTAGGCACTGTCTTCGATATATTTTTTAAGCAACATATCACTAAGTCCTGTATAACCTAAAAGAACCGGCATATCAAAGTTGACACCGCCTGCAGATTCGATTTCTTTGACTAAAAGGTTATTGCCCTGCTTCGAGCCTCTGGCCTTACCAAGAGTATTGATTACTCCGTCTACTACGTTGATTACAGGTTTAATAGACAAAAGACTTCCTGCAATTGCTGCTGTTGATGAAATTCTGCCGCCTTTTTTAAGATACTCTAATGTATCAAGCAGTGCTACTATATAAACGTTTTCACGTGCAATAATTAGCTCATTATAAATCTCTTTAGCAGATTTTCCTTCTTCTACAAGCTTAAGTGCATATTCGGTCAGGATACCTGCTCCTATTGTAACGCTACCGCTGTCAACAACATATACACAGTCTTTATAGTCCTCAGAAGCAATAGTAGCACTTTGAAAGGTTCCCGAAAGGTTAGATGAAATAGTAATTACTACTGCCTCGTCTCCGTCTTCTTTGATTTTTTTGAAAATCTGTTCGAAAGAGTCAGGGGTAGCCTGACTTGTAGTGGGGAGCACATCGCTTTCGATTAGCTTTTCGTAAAACTCGCGATTGCTTATATCTACTCCGTCAATATATTCAGTGTTACCAAAACGTATTGTGATAGGGTTTATTATAACTTTCTCTTTAGTTTCATCTACCAAGTCAGTTGTTGAATCAACAATAATTTTAACGCTCATTGAAAAACCTCTCTGAAATATTAATGTTTTATCTTACTCGCATTCTAAGCCGTTTTCGCATACAACCTTAAGGTTTGTATAGTAAAGCTCAAGCACGCGGTAAAATGTACGCCTGTCGTCTTCGGTTAAGCCCACATTAGCCATTGATACAGCTTTAATGGCTTTTTTAGTAACGTATTCGGCTATTTTTCTGCCTTCATCGGTTAAAGTGTGCTTGGCTCTGTATCTTGTACCCAATAAGCCTTTTTCATTAACAAGACCTTTTTCCTGCATTTCGGCTATTGCACGTGACACAGCACCCTTGTCCTTGTCGCAAACCTCACAAAGCATAGAAGAAGTAATACCCTCGGGATATCGGTTCATTGCAACAAGATACTGTGCAAAGGAGCCTTTAAGCCCCATTCTTACCATTTCGTCTGCTTCGATTTTTTGAACGTATTTATTAATAGCTGAAACTAAGGTTGAGAATTTTTCAAATCTTTCTACCATAGTGCACCTCTTAACGATAAATTATTTCATGAAAATTATACCATCAACTTGTTGATGTGTCAACATTCAATAGGTTTATATTTTTGCTTTATTAAGAAGTGATGCTTTAATGTCCCAAAGTTTTTGAGATAAATCCACATAATAGGTGTGTGGGTTTTCAAACCTAGTTACTTCATCCCAAAGTGTCTTCATTTGTTCTTTACAATATTTTCTTATTTCAGTAATGTCGGGTAACTTTTGAATGAGTTGACCGTTTTCGATATATTTAATTTGTATTTCCTTTGCATAGAAGTTGGTAAGATTTTTACGCTTCCATGTATGCTGGGGGTCAAATATCTCATAAGGCTTATTGTCGTCAATTATTTCGTCGTTAAGAGTAAGAACGTCTGCTATAGCCTTATTTGTATCTCTGTCAAATAATCTGTATAGCTTTTTAAAGCAAGGTGTTGTTATTTTTCCAACATTCTCACTGACCTTAATTTTAGGTATAATACTACCATCCGATTCCATAGCTACAAGCTTATAAACGCCGCCAAAAACAGGGGAGGAATATGAGGTGATCAGCCTTTCACCGACACCGAATATATCAACCTTAGCGCCCTGCAAGAACATATCCCTTATAATATATTCATCCAAGGAATTAGAAGCACAGATTTTACAATCATCGAACCCTTCATCATCAAGCATTTTTCTTGCTTTTTTTGACAGATAGGTTATGTCGCCGCTGTCGATTCTTATTCCTTTCGGTCTGTATCCGCGACTTACTACCTCTTCCTTAAACACCTTTATTGCATTAGGTACACCGCTTTTAAGTGTGTTAAATGTATCAACAAGAAGTGTGCAGTTTTGAGGATAGGTCCTTGCATATGCTCTGAAAGCATCCTCTTCGCTGTCGAAAGACTGAATCCACGAATGTGCCATTGTGCCCAAAGCAGGAATGCCATAGTCTCTGTCGCAAATAGTGCACGCTGTACCTTCACAGCCGCCTATAAATGCTGCCCTTGCTCCGTAAATAGCTCCGTCGTAACCTTGTGCTCTTCTGGAGCCAAACTCCATAACTGCCCTGCCGTCAGCGGCAGTACAAATGCGATTTGCTTTAGTTGCAATAAGGCTTTGATGATTAATTGACAGCAGTATCATAGTTTCAACAAACTGTGCCTCAATTAATGGTCCTTTAACAGTAACTATTGGTTCGCCGGGAAAAACCGGAGTTCCTTCTGGCACTGCCCACACATCACAGGAAAATTTAAAATTTCTTAAATATTCAAGAAACGCCTCTGAAAACATATTTTTACTTCTTAAAAAATCTATATCTTCATCTGTAAATTTAAGGTTGGTAAGGTATTCAATCATTTGCTCAACGCCTGCCATAATAGCAAAACCGCTGTTGTCAGGGTTTTTGCGGTAAAACATATCAAAATATGCTATTTTATCTGTCATATTATTTTCAAAATAACCGCTTGCCATCGTCAGTTCATAAAAATCCGTAAGAAGTGTAAGGTTTCTGTCCTTTAAATTGTTATACATAAGCATGTCTCCTTTGCGTATATGAAAATAATATCATAAAAATTTGGAATAATAAAGATATTTTGGGAAAGATTGTATATATAAGGATTTTTAAAAAATTACCATTTTGTAAATATTTTTGTCAAAATATTTCATTTTTTTAATTTTATTAACAAAAAAGGCTTGTTTTTTTTCGAATAAGGTATTATAATAATGACACTGCGAATTTTAATGTTATATTAGAATTTTTATTTAGAAAAATATTTTTGTTTTTTCTAAACCATTAAGGGGTTTTTTGAATTATGAGATTACGCAAACAAGAGCTTGGCGACCGCAACTTAATCGGTGCAAGGGTAGAATCCGCACGAAAAAAACGCGGCATGAAGCAAAAAGAGCTTTTAGCTCAGCTTCAGGTAAACGGCGTGGATATGAATGCTTCCGGACTTTCAAAGCTTGAAGGTCAGATTAGATATGTCACAGATGTTGAGCTTGTGGCTTTAGCTGATATTCTTGAGGTTTCTGTCGACTATCTTTTAGGCAGAACAGCTACAGACAGATAATGTTTATTATAGTCTTAAAAGGACGGTTTAAGCCGTCCTTTTATTTTTGTCCGATTATTGTTGCTATTTTCTTATAAATCGAGTATTATATTATCAGATTTTTTTCGCGGAGGTTTTCTATGAACAACGCTATTATTGAGTATTTTGAAAGTCAAAAAAACAAAAGAATTGCTTTCTGTGGTCTGGGCAGAAGTAACTTACCTCTTATTAAGATGTATAAAAAATACGGTGCAAAGGTTATTGCCTGTGACAAAAGAAGCTTTAATGAATTAGGCGAAACAGCCATAGAACTTAAAAATAATGATGTAGAGCTTTCATTAGGTGATACTTATCTTGATAATTTAAAGGCAGACTTGCTTTTCAGAACTCCGGGTATGAATTACAACTCGCCTGAGCTTATGGCATTAAAAGCTAATGGTGTACAGATTACTTCTGAAATGGAAACGTTTTTCGAAATCTGTCCCTGTAAAATTATTGCTGTTACAGGTTCTGACGGCAAGACAACGACCACTACAATAATTTCTGAACTTTTAAAAGCAGAGGGAAAAACCGTTCACTTAGGCGGTAACATCGGTAAGCCCTTGCTTCCGGAAATTTTCAATATCAAGGCTGATGATTATGCTGTAGTAGAGCTTTCAAGCTTTCAGCTTATTTCTATGAAAAAAAGTCCTGATATTGCGGTTGTCACAAATATTACCCCAAATCATCTTGATGTACACAAGGATATGGAGGAATATATTGAAGCAAAGAGAAATATCGTAAAATATCAGAACGAAGACTGCATCACAGTTTTAAATTACAATAATGATATAACAAGAAGCTTTGCTGATAGCCTGTCTTCAAAAGTTTATTACTTCAACGAGTGCACAAACGAAAACACTTGTGTTTATAGAAAAGATAGTGCAATATTTGTTAACGATGAAAAAGTGCTTGATGTAAGCGACATAGCTATCCCCGGTGAGCATAACGTAGAAAATTACATGGCTGCAATTGGTGCAGTGTGGGGAATAGTAAGCGTTGATAACATAGTTAATGTCGCAAAAAGTTTTGGCGGTGTTGCACACAGAGCCGAGCTTGTACGCGAGCTTAACGGAGTAAAATATTATAACGACTCAATTGCTTCCTCACCTACACGAACTATTAAGGGTATGCTTTCGCTTTTTGAGCAAAAAATCATTCTGATTTGCGGTGGTTACGATAAAAATATCCCTTACGCACCTTTAGGTCCTGTTGTTAATGATAAAGTAAAAGCTTTGATTTTACTCGGTGCAACTGCTTCCAAAATTGAGTCTGCCGTTAAAGAAGCCGAAAACTATAAAGCTGAAAGCATTGATATTTATAATGTAAAAACCTTGGAAGAAGCCGTAAAGCTTTCTTTTGACATTGCCATAAGTGGTGATATTGTGTCACTTTCTCCAGCAAGTGCAAGCTTTGATATGTTCAAGGATTTTGAACACAGAGGCAATTATTTTAAATCTCTTGTCAATGCCTTATGATAAAGCTTGTAGAAAATAACAGAGAAGCCGACTTGGTGCTTGAGCGATTATCTTTAGATACTGCACCGCTGTTAGCCTCAAGAATGTTTACCGAAGGCTTCGGAGTAAAACAGGACTTTCTGCAGTTTTATGCGGCTTTTAATGATAACGGAAAGCTTTGTGCCGCTTTCGTTAAGTGTAATGACAGAGTGTTTTGTCTTATAGCAACACTTTATGACGTTGAGGAAATAAAGCTTTTCTTAAACGGTTTTAATGATTTTAAAATCTTCTTAAGTCGCGAGTATTCAAACATTATTGAAAGAAACAGTTTTAATATTTGTGTGCTTATGAAAAAAACAAGTAATAGTTTAATTAGTAATACCAAGGTAACTGATATTGACAGCAAGGCATTTACAGATATTATTATGAACGGCAAAGATAAAGAGAGTGCCATACGGTTTTTGCTTAATAATTCACATTTGGTCAGACATGGTTTCCTTAAAAATTATGCATACCAAAGCGATGGCGATACTCTTAGCGTTGCCTCTGTTTACAACAAAGATAATATTAATTATCTTTGCAATGTGTTTACTCCGGAGAAGCACCGAAGAAAAGGTTACGGCACAGAATTAATAAAAGAAATTACCAATAACAAAGAATGTCACCTGATTTGCAGTAAAGCTGTATCTAAGCTATATGAAAAATGCGGATTTACACCTTATGCAGAATGGGTAGAATATTTATACTGAGGTTAATATGAGCAGATTTTTTACATTTGACAGCAAGGTCGAAAATGCCGCCGAAAAGGCTTTGGAGCTTTGCAAAGAACATTTTCAGAAAATAGAAGAAATACAGGAATATAATCAGCACAAGATGCTCAAGGCATTCCAAAGCGCAAGGGTGAGTGAATCTTTATTTGCATCGTCCAGTGGCTATGGCTATGGTGACAGAGGTAGAGATGCACTTGATGAGGTGTATGCTTACGCATTTGATGCCGAAGATGCTTTAGTAAGGCACAATTTCGTAAGCGGCACCCATGCACTTACTGTTGCTTTGTTTGCGGTGCTTCGCCCCGGTGACACTATGCTGAGTGTTACCGGTACTCCTTACGATACTATAAGAGGTACTATTGGCATTGATTCCGATTATTCCGGCTCACTTAAGGATTTTGGCGTAAATTATAAAGAGGTTGGATTAAAAGGCGATGGCAAAGTAGACTTGGATGCAATAAAAATTGCACTTGCCGAAAAGCCTAAAATGGTATACATACAGCGTTCTCGCGGTTACGAGCTCAGACCTTCGCTTACTAACGATGAAATCAAGTCTATTTGCCTTGTTTCTAAGGCTGTATCGCCCGACTCCATAATTATGCTTGACCATTGCTACGGTGAATTTGTAGAATTTGATTCACCTTTAAAATTCGGTGTTGACCTAATGGCAGGTTCAATGATAAAAAATCCCGGCGGTGCAATTGCCCGCACAGGCGGATACATTGCAGGACGCAGGGATTTGATAGAAATGGCGGCTTTCCGTCTTACTACGCCCGGCACAGGTAAAGAGGTGGGAGCTTCATTAGGTATGCACCGTGAAATGTTTTTAGGTGCTTTTAATGCTCCTCATATCACAGGTGAGGCACTTAAAACCGCTGTTTTCGCTTCTGCACTTTTCGAAAATTTAGGTTTTGAGGTTACTCCGAGATATAATGAGAACAGGGGAGATATAATTCAGGTTATTCGTATGAATAACCCCGAGGAGCTTATTGCATTTTGTCGAGGTATTCAGGCGGGTGCACCTGTTGATAGCTTTGTTTGTCCTGAGCCTTCTGATATGCCCGGCTATGACAGTCAGGTTATAATGGCATCTGGCTCATTTACCTTAGGCTCTTCTATTGAGCTTTCCTGTGATGCCCCTTTGAGAGAACCCTACGCTGTATGGCTGCAGGGTGCCTTTAACTTCCACAGCGGTAAATTAGGCGTTATGCTTGCCGCTGATAATGTTTTGAAATTAAAAAATGGTGTGAGTTATGAGTGATAGGTTTATAAGGATTTCGGGTAGGATTAACGTCATTATATTTTTCGTTGTTTTGGGTATGTCTTTGCTGGCAATAGGCTGTGGTTTTCTTTTAGGTGGTGTGGTAAACGAAATGTATCAGTCAACTGTAGGAAATGCAGACCCCGATAATCCGGGTAGCGGCTGGCTTGCGTTAGGTGGTTTGTTCGGTTCATCAATTATTGGTTTAGCTGCGGCATATATTGTAGCTGTTGGCATAGTTGGTATATGTGCCGATGCGGTATTATGTGCTCCGTTGTTAATTGGTTGGATTATCTGGAAAAAGACCGGCAATAAAAAAGTATATCAGATTTGCGGTATAATTTCCTTATCTATACTGGGCCTGTTTGCTTTATTTTATATACATGTGTATATATTCTCCTTGTTGGATATCTCTGTCAGTAAAAGCGTTATTGATTTCTCTCAAAACTTTCTTTTTGTTAAGGGTCCATAAAGGAGAAATCAAAGTGGATTTATCCCCGTCACCGGTTAATCTGTGTATTACAGTTTCTTTAGGTATTACCCTAATACATTCGCATAGGACGTCTATATATTCCTCTCGGCTTAAAAGCTCAAACTCATTAGCACTATAAAGCTTCGCTATATCTGTATTTTTGGCTATATAAAGCATATGAAATTTAATTCCATCACTGAAACTTCCTGCATATCTTGCAGTGTTAATCATGTTTTCTTTTGTTTCATACGGAAGACCTAAAATTACATGTGTAATCACCTTACAGCCGGCAGCTCTTAATCTAACAACCGCTTCTTCGTACACTACATTTTTATAGCCTCTACGTATAAATTCAGCAGTTTTCTCGTTTGATGTCTGTAAGCCTAACTCTACCCACACAGGCTTGATTTTGTTAAGTTCTTTTAAAAGATTTAAAACTTCATCATCAATACAATCAGGACGCGTAGCAATTGATAATATAGCAATATCGGTTCGATTTATTATTTCAAAGTACAGACTTCTAAGGTATTCTATTGGTGCGTAAGTGTTTGAAAATGCCTGAAAATAAGCTATAAATTTAGTAGCCTTAGTTTTATGTTCAACTAAAGCTTTACCTGCTTCTATTTGCTTGTCAAGGCTCATAAGCTTGTTAGGTGTAAATTCTCCCGAGCCTTTTTCGGTGCAAAAAATACATCCCTTATCACCGCATTTTCCGTCTCGGTTGGGGCAGGTCATACCTCCATCAAGTGATATTCTGTATAGTTTTTCTCCGTAGGTGGCATATAAATAATCAGAAAGTGTATTAATGTACAATTCAATCACCGGTTTAATTATAAACTTACTGTAAGCATCTTTCAATAGTTAAAAATATTGATTGAAAATTTAGTTTTTATATAGTAATATTAATTATTGAGGAGATATTGTATGAATAAACGAATTATTTCTATTTGTTTGATGATTTTTACTTTTGTTTTTTGCGTTTATGGATGCGAAAATAAAGAAGAAAACACTGACAAGTCTGTTATAACTGATAATACCTTTAACATTGGTTTACTTTTGCCTGAGGGGAATGAAACTTCAACGGAAATTGAGTCAGGTGTTATGTATGCACATAGTCTTGCAAATACTGTAAACCTTGAAGAAACTGTCAATGTAAACTATATTGAACAATATTATAAAAATGGCACGGATGTAAAGCTATGTGCTGAAAGTCTTATAACAAATGGAGTATCGACTATAATTTACAGCGGTGACGACTTAGATGCTTATAATTCTCTTTGTGATTATGTAAGCAAAATAGAAATACCCGTAATTTCTCTTAGCCCATATTCTTCGTCTTGTGATAACTTTTTCAGCTTGACGTTAAGCCCTAAATTTATTTCTTCTTGTGCGGCTACATATGCTATGGAAAAGGGATATTCTCACTGCGCTGTGCTTTGTGAAAATAGCGAAAAGTATTATTCGGACTTTGCACAAACATATAAAAATACACTCAATAGCTATATTGGTACTGAGCCGACTGTATACTATAACAGCGGTGAGCTTGAAAATTACAGTCCTTCTGCATTAGTAAGCGGCAACTATGATTATCTTTTATTAATTGCCTCACAAACAAATAGGGAAGACTTAGTAACCGAACTTCGCAACAGTGGCTTTAATGGTGAAATTATGCTTACCGAAGTTTTAAGCAAGGGTTCACTTAAAAACAATATTTTTGATAGATGCTCTTTTATAAGCAAGCTCGAAGAAGACAGCAGTAATAATATTTCTACTGTATTTTGTTCAGCGTATGCTGAACAGGCAGGTATCGGTATAAGAGAGATTTCGCCATCTGTGGCATATGGTTATGATGCTTATATGACAGCCTTCGAAGCGTTAAAAAGCTTTGCACCTAAAAAAAGCAGTTTATCTTTTAGTAATGAAGGTATTGCCGAAACCGATGTAACCTCTCAAGATAATGATATTCTGCTTTCTGAGTACACAGATGCTTTAATTAATACAATTTATTTTGGTGTAACTGATACCATAAAATTTAAAGAACACTCGTCTGTTCCGACATATATTTATGTTGATAATATAATTAATGCTGACATATTATTTGGTAGTAAATATACTTTTGCGTCAGATTAATAAAAAACAATGAAAGGAAGATTTATATGGGAACAAGAAGCGATTGGGCAAATGTTGGCAGAGATTTTAAAAAGTTAGGCTCTGACTTTGGCAAAACATTTGTAAAAACTGTTAAAAAAGGAACACAAAAAATTGAGGATTGGGCTATGGAGGATGACAAGTCACCCGACAATACTCAAACACAGACACCTGTTGCAGAAGCAACTGTTGTTTCAAATACAGAAGAATAACACATTAAAAAGCCTCAGAAGTTATATACTTCTGAGGCTTTTAGCTTATACAGTGGTCATTATAAGGTAAGCAGTGTAAGCCGCATACCCTGCAACGCAGATTCCGCCTATAATACGGCCAAGGCTTTTCTTGATTACGCCAAATACATAAACAACAGTTGTAACCGTCAGCATTAAAACAACGTTTATAATCATACTTTTGTCAGTAGCGATAGGTGTAATTGCTGTTGATATACCTAAAACCAACATAATGTTAAACAAGTTAGAACCGATTACATTACCTAAAGCCAAGCCGCTTTCGCCTTTCTTTGCAGCTACAATACTTGTGACGAGCTCAGGTAAGCTTGTACCGATTGCAATTATTGTTAACCCTATAAAGGTTTCGCTCCAGTTAAGTGCCTGAGCTATTGCTACGGCATTGTCAACCACTAAGTCACCGCCAAAAATAACTGCCGCCAGTCCGCCTACTATACAAATTATGCTTACAAAAGGGGACATGGTTTTAACTTCGCTGTCTATACTTGACTCACGGTTTTTAAACGCATTAACTAAAACAAGAGCAAGATAACCGATAAACAATCCGAGTAATATAAAACCGTCTACTCTGCCTAAAGCTCCGCCTAAAAGAAGCATCAACAGTAAAACTGCACTTACACCTACATTTATAGGGAAGTCTCTGTTAAGCATAGTTTTCTCAATTTTATAAGGTTTAATGACTGCAGACATACCGGCTACAACGAGCAAATTAAATATATTAGAACCTACTATATTGCTTATTGCAATTTCGTTAGAGCCCGATATACCTGCGGCTATACTAACTGCCGCCTCAGGTGCACTTGTCCCCATAGCAACCACTGTAAGTCCGATTACAAAACCCGGTATGCCTAAAAGTCTTGCCACAGAAGAGCTGCCGTCTACAAAGAAATCAGCTCCCTTAATAAGCAGAACAAAGCCTACGAGTAAAAATATAACATTCCATACCATAAAAAAGCCTCCAAAAGAGAAAAATAAAAAAGACCTCCACTGCGTGTCGCAGTAAAAGTCTCGTTACAAAACATAGGTTTTGGGTAAGGTCCGGAATTACTTCGTGATGACGAACCATACCACGGCTGATGCCGCATACTACTCCCTCTTACATCTATATTTTAATATAAATAATTTTAGATGTCAAGAAATTTAGATTGTACCTAATTAACAAATAATTTTATGGTGTAATGCTAAATACTTGTTGTCATTTATAAATTAATATGATATTATTTTCTTAGAACCGATTATATTTTATAAAAACGGAGGTCGAAATATGAAAAAGCTATTTTCACTTGTACTTACCATTTGTCTTTTAATTACAGCTGTGCCATTTTCGGCATATGCTGTAGAGGAGGTTACTTCTCCCAACCCCGACGCATATCCACAGTTTGCAGATTTAAGCTACGGAGCATTATATGCTCATGCTACATTAGGCGGAGACAGCAGTGAAACATGGCAACGTTGGCATAAGGATGTTAAGGGTGTTAATTACGAAGATGGCGTCAGGTATTTCTTCCTGCCGTCTTCTGCTGATGATAACAGAGTTGAAATATACAACAATTACTCGGGCAGTGATGTGACTATCGGAGATGTTGTAATCAAACCTTACACGAGTGATTTTGTAGAGTATAAAGAAGGCGAAAAGATAAAAGCATATAGAGATAAGGGCTCTGAAAACGAAAAAGAGTATACCTTCATCGTTTATAAAAGTGATGCCGAGGCTTCGGTTTATGTAAACGACAACACTAACTCTTACGTAGACTGTAACGGCAAAACCCAGAATACCGACCTGTGGTCTTTTCTTATACAGAACAAAGAGAATTCTGTTGCCGATTCAGCCTGCTCGATTGTAGATGAAAACGGCACGTTGGATACTACTCTAAAGAAGATTAAGGGAAGAGGTAACACAAACTGGAAGGAAACAGATAAAAAACCTTTTAATCTTACTTTCTATGATAAGACAAATATCGGCGGTGTAGTTGATAAGAAGTTTTCGTTTGTTTCCAACGCAAAGGATAGTACTCTTCTCAGAAATTCTATCATGTATGATTTAGCATACAATGTAGGCTCACCCTATGCTCCGGACCAAAGCTTTGTTGACTTTTATGTAAACGGCGTGTACCGTGGCTCTTACATAGCTTGTCAAAAAATCGACTTAGGCAAAAACTCTGTCGTTTCTTTAAAGGATAATTCTGACGACATGGATACAGGCTTTAACTTCCTTGTTGAGGTTGATGTTTGGAACTATAAGTCTGATGTGTACTTTGTTTCTGAGCAAGGATACCACGTTGTGCTTAAAACACCTGACCTTGACGGCTATGACGAAACTGACCCTTCTATGAAGGCAAAGTACGAATATATCCGCGACACTTACCAAAAGCTCGAGAATGCTCTTTATACAGGTACACTTGAGGATATTGAAGAAATCTGTGACATCCAAAGTTTAGCATCTCAGTATCTGTTGCAGGAATTCGGAAAAAACTGTGACGGCGGATATACTAGTACATACTTTACTTATAACGCTGAAGAAGGCAAATTCTACGCTTCTCCTCTTTGGGACTGCGATTCTGACTTAGGTGCAGTGGACTGCGTCCGTGAAGGTTGCAGTACCTCTACTATTGACCATACAGGCTGGATTACTCGTATTGCTGAGTACGAGGGTACTATTAACCCATTGGGACAGGCTTTTTATGCAGAAGGAAAAACTTCTGACGGCAAAACCTTTGAAGAAATCTGTGCAGAAATGTGGAACGAAAAATTTGTTCCTATGATTAATGTGCTTCTCGGCGAAGGCACAGCTAACGGCAGACTTAAAGGTATAGATGAATATGCTTCTTCTATTAAAAAATCTGCCCATATCAATTATTTCATGTGGGATTTTATGTGGCTTTGTGCTCAGAAAAACTCAAGTCTCGATAATGATTATTCAAAGGATTATGCAGGCGAGATTCAGTATCTTAAGGATTGGACCGCAGAACGTGCAAATTGGATGAGCTTTATGTACGGCTCAGATGCTTCAGAAGACGAACCCTCTACTGTTTACTTTAAAACCGACCTTGAATGGGATGATGTTCATTACTATGTGTGGGGTGACGGATATGTTCCATTTAAGTGGCCCGGTGAAAAAGCCGAATTAGTAAATACTGATATTGAAGCAAATACAGCTCTTTATAAAGTAACCTTACCTGATGATGTAACTAAGATTATCTTCAATAATGGCTTAAATGGTGCACAGACAGTTGATATTACTCTTTCGTACGATAAAAACTTGTATGAAACATCTGAGCCTACCGGAAAACAAAATGAAATGGGCGGCGAAATATATAACGTCAATTTCTCGGTTTACAGTGATGATAAAACCGAGCCTACAACTGATGTCACTACAACAGAGCCGACAGAAATCACAACTTCTATTGTTACAGAATCTGTTGAGACTACAACTGAATCTTCTATAAATACTGAAGCTACAGAACCATCAAGCTCAAGCTTAACTGAAACAACTATAAATACCACCGACCCCAAGGAAACAACTGTTTATACGTCTTCTGTTGCTTCAAGCTCTTCAGAAACTATATCAACATTACCATCTGAGATAACTACAAATACGCAGTCAAGCACAACTTCGAAAGATGAGTTTTTATTAGGTGATGCAAATCTTGACAGCAAGGTAAATATTAAGGATGTAACATCACTACAAAAGCACCTTGCAAAGCTTATTATTCTTAGTGAAGAGAATCTAAATGTATCAGACACAAACCAAGACGGCAGAATTACAATTTCCGACGCAACAACAATTCAAAAGAAAATAGCAGGACTTATTTCTTGGGATTAACTACCCCTTATATAAAAGGCATACACAAAAGTGTATGCCTTTTAAAAACGCAGTAAAATTATCGAATTACGATAAATATATATTGACAATCATTAACGATAGGGTTATTATTAGCTTAGGAGGTATGCTTATGATTAAAATTCCCAATAAAGTTTCTATCAATATTTCTTTAGCGATTGCCGCAGTGCTTATGGCGGCGTGTTTGTTCGCGGCTTTTATAATGCCGCCGCTTGTAGAAATGCTTATCAATCTGCCCGATAACATAGGAAACCGAGGAGATATCACAGATTCGGGGAGAGTCTTTGTTCTTGTGTTAGCTTATCTTATGCTCATGGTGCTTGTTTTAGCAGACGTACTGATGATACTTCTTCTGCTAAGAGTGAGAAAGGGACTGGTTTTTACAGACTTAAGTGTTGCGCTTATTAGAGGTATATCTTGGTGTTGCTTTGCAATTTGTCTTGTTTTCGGATTGTTAGGACTCTATTTTCAGTTATCGCTTATTCTGGCGTTTTTTGCAATTTTCCTTGGTGTTAGCCTTAGAGTTGTTAAAAATGTTATAGCTGAAGCAGTACAAATTAAATCCGAGAATGACCTTACCGTTTAAGGATGTGCCGTTATGATTGTAATTAATTTAGACGTAATGATGGCAAAGCGAAAAATGTCTCTTAACGAACTTTCTGAAAAAGTAGGCATAACATTAGCTAACCTATCAATATTAAAAAACAATAAAGCAAAAGCAATACGGTTTTCCACTCTTGATGCAATCTGCAAGGCTCTAGATTGCAAGGTGGGGGATATTATAGAATATAAAGATTAACAATCAAGCATTGCATATAGGAGGGTTATATGAAGAAGGCTTTAGTGTCTTTTACAATTGCTACTATTTTATTTTTATGTTCCTGTGACATTCCTGTTGATAATGTGCTTCACTCTTTGGGTAATTATGAAACTAAAGAGTATTACACAAGTGGCGGTTTTCAGGACTATACAGACTGCGCTAAATACACATACAAAGATATCAACCTTGTTGGTAGTAAATATTTCAAGCAAATTAACGATGCAAATGAACACGATCTGATTTCGCATATCGGAAACTTTGAGGATTGGATAGATACAATAGGTGAAAACGATCCTCATAATGAAGTTGTTATGGCTTATGATTTTGATTTTTCCGTAATTTCCAATGATGATTATTTCTATATTTATGATGATCCAAATGATGGTGGATATTATTACTATAATGTGTACTTGGTTGACTTTGAAACAAATACACTTTATTATTTCCACAATAATATTTAGTGAGGAGATATATTTATGGAACCTACAATAAAACAGCAAACCATTTCTAACACTAACCCCAATCCTTATAATGCTAATAATACTGTTGGTTATTCACAGCAACCTTTGTCAACTGCACCTGTTCGTAGTAAGCGTTCATTTTCGATTGTCGAAAATGTTTATG
The DNA here is from genome assembly GCA_030525665.1 of Ruminococcus sp. Taxonomy (GTDB): domain Bacteria; phylum Bacillota; class Clostridia; order Oscillospirales; family Acutalibacteraceae; genus Ruminococcoides. The sequence continues at coordinate 588 of JAUNEH010000039.1, read as the reverse complement.
CATGGTTAAGCCTTTTGTTCGGATATCTGTTTTGCAGAGTTTTTCCTATAGCAGACAGTCCGTTTGGCGGCTTATTATTTACACTTATGCTGTTTATTTCTGCATTTGTAGTGATTAAAATTAAAGGCAGCAAAATTGGTGCGAAACCCATTATTGTAGCGTTATCTGCAATTATTATTTCGGCAACCTTAATAATTACTTCTAACGCTTTTCTTCATTTCTTTTCTTACGCTTACTCATTAGTAATATTCTGTTATTTTGTTTACTCGGCTTTAGGGAATTCTGTAAATAGTGGTTTTTCTGATTTAATTGTGGCAGACTTTTTAAAAGCTTTGTTTGTGTTGCCTTTTTGCTCATTTGGTTATATGTTTAGAGCGTTGTTTTCGGGTAAAGCAAAGGGAAGCGGTAAGGTCTTTCTTAAAGTTTTAATAGGAATTGCAATTGCTATAGTACCTACTATTGTAGTATTCGTGTTGCTTTCTTATGACAACAATTTTATCAAATTAATCAATAATATTTTTGATTTTAATCTTGATGAATTCTGGTCGCATATAGGAAGTCTTGTTTTGGGTGTGCCAATCGGACTTT
>JAUNEH010000038.1:0-16788 GCA_030525665.1 Ruminococcus sp. | reverse complement strand
CCAAAAGCTCTTTAAGTCCTGCGTAACCTGCATAAAACTGAGACTGCTGGTTCAAAAATTCGCCATTACCTGTGGAAACAGCAACCTTAAGAATGTCAGTAGCAGTAATCTTCTGGATTGTTGTAAGCATGCTCTGCTCAATGCTTTGGGACTCAATAACGTTCATTCCATAATAGTAAGCATACTCCTCGCTGAAAGAGAACACGTCAGAAACCGTAAGCATCTTGTACTTGTCACCGCACTCTACAAGAATAAGATTTTCTGTAGATGTCCAGTCAACGTCGGGATACTGTGCCGAAATCCTTGAACTCTAAGTTAAAATTTTCGTAAACTGACATTTCTCTTAAAAGCTTGTCAACCTGATAATAATAAGAGTTCGAGCCCGAATCGTCTGCTCTTGATGTAAAGTTTTCTTCCGTTGTTAAAACGGTAACCTTTACTTCGCTTTCCATATAATTCAGGTATTCCTTGGTTGTTGCATTAAGGCTGTAGGCACTTGTTGGGGTAACATCTGCCTCTAATTTAGGAAATCGGCTTACAAGAACCGAGGATAAAATATTAAGACCAACAATAATAAGAATTGCTACAACAATTATGGCAGCATTAAGAAGCTTTCTCTGCTTTAAGGTAAGTCTTTTTTTAGTATTATTCATTTAAAGCACCTCCTTAAATTAAGCCCAACGCTTTCTGTCCAGAACACGATTGGTCATGAACAGGAATAAGGCAATAAAGCTAAAGAAGAAAACGAAGTCAACAGGACTTAGAACGCCGCTGATGAAGCTTTCGTAATGAGCCGTAATGGAAAGCTTGTCAATAATAAATGCTTCGTAGCTTGTACCGAAAAGTGTATTGATAAAGTTTTCAACAGCACCAACGATAGAATCGTAAAGCATAATTACAAGTCCTGCGGCAATACCTACCACAGCGGCAATAATCTGATGTTCTGTTAAGGATGAAAATAAAAGATTCATACTAAGCAAAGCCGCACCTAATAGGATAATACCTAAAACAGCCGCTAAAAGATGTCCCCATGGTACCGTTGCACCAAGTACAACCATAAGCACAAAGGCATAGAAAATAAATACCATATTACACATTACGTAAAGAGTTAGGGCACTTAAATACTTGCCTAAAACAATCTCCCAAAGTCCTACAGGAGCAGTAAGCAAAGCTTGGTCGGTGTGCTGTCGTCTTTCCTCAGCAAAGCTTTTCATGGTAATAAGAGGCACCAAGAAAAATACAACGTAAAGCATATAATTTACAACATTTACAAGGGCGTTAAGACTGCCGTTAAAACAAATCATCCAGAAAAAGAAGCCCGAAAACAGCAAATAAAGAGCTAAAATTATATATCCTAAGGTTGAATTAAAATAAGAGCTAAGCTCTTTTTTGAAAATCGCAAGCATCAGTTGTTACCTCCTTTATCCTGATAAGTGGGAGTAGTAAGCTTAAGGAACATTTCTTCTAAGCTCATACCTGCATCCCTCATCTGCAAAATAGGACAGCCTGCCTTTGCCAAAGCCCTGAAAACGTTTGCTCGGATGTCCACATCCTTTTTATACTCAACAGAGTAGTTGCAGGTGTTTTCGTCCTGTCTGTCACCGCGTCTTACTTTAGTAACGCCGTCAACTGAGCTTATGGCGGAAATTACAGAGGCAGAGTTACCTTCAACAGTTAAAAGAAGCCTCATTTCGTTTGACTTCATATAAGCGATTCTGTCTGTTGCCTCGTCAGCGGCAATCTTACCTTGCGAAATAACAACAATTCTGTCGCATACTGCACTTACCTCGGAAAGTACATGTGAAGAGAAAATAACCGCATGCTTTTTGCCTAAATTCTTAATAAGAGCACGCATCTCGATAATCTGCTTAGGATCAAGGCCTACTGTAGGCTCATCAAGAATTATTACGGGTGGATTACCTACCAACGCCTGAGCCACACCTACTCGCTGACGGTAGCCCTTGGAAAGGTTGCAAATCACTCGGTCGCCGATAGCCTCAATACCGCAAAGCTTCATAATCTCGGCAAGGTGCTCGTCCTTGGGTAAGGTAACCTTCTTAAGCTCGTACATAAAGCTTAAGTATTTATTAACGGTCATATCCTGATAAACCGGCGGAAGCTCGGGAAGGTAGCCTATCCTCTTCTTTGCCTCCTTGGCATCGTCAACAATATCGTAGCCGTCAATTGTAACGGTACCCGACGTAGCTGACAGATAGCCTGCAATAATATTCATTGTGGTGGATTTACCTGCACCATTGGGACCTAAAAAGCCTAAAACTTCGCCAACCTTTGCAGTAAAGCTGATGTCATTTACGGCGTCTATACTGCCGTAGCTTTTCACCAGATTTTTAACCTCTACCATTTGAAAGTCACTCCTTTTCATTTGTGTGCCGAGGGTGCGTAGTCCGAGAATATCAACTGCGAACGGTAATTCGCCGACAAGTATGCAAGTGCTGTGCATTTGCATACAGGCAAATTTCGTGAGTGGGTAGATATTCGAGGAAATACGTAGCACCAACGAGGCATGATAGTTTGTGTGCCGAGGGTGCGTAGGCACGATATTTCACAAAAACTAAATACACAGACATTATATAATAAATCAAAAACAAATTACAGCCTTTTCGGCAAAAATCATAGAGCTTTCACAAAAGTTCATAAATAATACACAAAGGAAAAGCAAAAAATTATCGCAAAACAGAGATAGAAAAAGCAGGAAAGGCAAGTTTGCCTTTCCTGCTAATGGTTTTTTAGTATAATCTCAGGTTTGGGTTTTTATCAGATAAGCCCTGCAATCTTCTTCTGAATAGTTGTTGCATCCTTAACGTTAACCTTTGTGTCACCGTTAAAATCTGCAAGTGCAAGCTGTTCTTCGTCAAACTCTACCAGCTTGGCAACATACTTCTGAATTGCAGTAGCATCCTTGATGTTAATTTTACCGTCGCGGTTTACGTCACCAAGCTCAAACTCGGATTCAGATACAGCTGTTGTAATAACGTAATAACTGAAATGCTCGGTTGTAAATACCATAAAGCCGTCAACAAACTCAGCCTGCATATCAGTAAGTGTGCCGTCGTCTTCAAAGCGGTAAACCTTAGCAGTTTCGTCATCACAGGGAATCTTTACTGTAACTGTACCGTCAGGCTGAACAGCCTCGCCATTCTCTACAAGAGTAATGTCGTAGAATTTAGAAACAGTCTCACCTGAAAGCTTAAGGTTAACCTCGTCAAACTTAATCTTCTCTGTAATCTCAACTACAGAAAGCGAAGCCTTTGTTACAGCCTCAACAACAATCTGAGTTGTTTCGTCCTTCTGGGACTGGAATGTGGGAGGCTCTTCGCCGAGAATTTCTACATAGAAATAGTACTCGTACTCATCGCCATTATTGTCAACCCAGTTAACTAAAACCTTGCATTCACCAGGCTCAGAGCTGTCGAAGCCACTGAAAGTATAGCCGTCGATTTCAACAACAGAATCATCAGAATAAACAGCCTCAATCTTAAAGCCGTCGGGATTAAACTCGTCACCGGTAGCATACTGAGTCTGATGCTGAGAATCCTCAGCAAAGCGGATATAATCAATACCGCGAACGTAAACCTCAAATGTAAGTGTAGCACCGCTTAAGGTCTCTGCCTTAATTTCAACGGTTTCGTTCCAGAAGCTTGTTTTAAGCTCTAAACCGTCTACGTCAACTACAAAATCATCGCTTGAAGTAAGCTTGATTACTTCGTTGGCATCCGCAGGAGTAATGTCAAACTCAATCTTATAAGTCTTTTCTTCCTCAAGGATAAGCTTTGTAGCACCGTCCTTGAGCTTGATTGTCTCAACGTCTGTTACGTTGTCAACGAAATTAAAGCCGCCATTATTAGCATACTCTTCTACATAAGAGCCGGACTGGCTGTATATGGTTGTCTTAGAAGGATAAGAGAAAGCAATGTCGGAAATTTCTGTTGCAGATTCGGGAATAACAACATCTGTAAGCTCAATACAGTTTACAAAAGCGTTGCTTTCGATTTTCTCAATACCCTTGGGAAGAGTAATAGCTTTAAGGCTATAGCACTCTGCAAAAGTATCCTCGAGAATCTCTTTCACACTATAGTCTGCAAAAGTTACTTCTGTAAGATTTTCACAACCGTAGAAAGCACCGCTGCCTAAAACTCTTACAGCCTGAGGAATAGAAACAGCTTCTAAAGAAGTACAGTTATTGAAAACATCTCTTCTGATGTACTTTACTGTTGCGGGAATTTCAACACCCTTAAGTGCTGTGTCACCCATGAAAAGCTCTGCTTCCATTTCCTCAAGGTTAGCAGGAAGCTTAACGTCTGTTAAAGCCTCATTTTCAGCAAGTGCACCCTCGCCCAAAGTAGCATCAGGATTTTTAACCTCAAAGCTTGTTAAGCTGTCACAGTTCTTATATGCTCTGTTGCCAATTTTTACAATATTTTCGTCAAGTACAACGCTCTCTAAAGAAGCTGCTGTATTAAAGGCATTTGAGCCAATTTCAACAACAGTTGAGGGAATTGTAATGTCTTTAAGGTTAACTGCACACTCAAAAGCACTGCCTTCAATAACTGTTACGCCTTCGGGAATAACAATCTTCTCAAGACCTGTGCAGCCGCGGAAAAGATACTCTGCTACCTGAGTTGTGCCTTCCTCAAATGTAACTGTTTTCAGATTTTCGCAAAGTAAAAAGGGACCATCTGCTACAGAATACTCTACACCATTTAAAGTATAGTCTGCAGAGCTAAAGGAATAGTCGCCCTTGTCAAGAGACTTGGGAATATTAATAGACTCAATTGCAGTTCTTGCAAAAGCAGAAGTACCAAGGAAAGTAAGGCCCTTTGAAAGCTCTACATCCTTTAAAGATACACAATTAGCAAATGCCTGTGAATTTATGCTTGTTACGTGGTCAGGAACGTCAACGCTCTTAAGCCTTAAGCAATCCCTAAAAGCAGCACCCTCAATAACGGTTACGGTATCGGGAATTGTAATTTCCTCAAGACCTGTACAACCACGGAAAAGATGCTCGGCAATCTGAGTTGTGCCTTTCTCGAAAGTAACTGTTTTTAAATTGTCACAAAGAGCAAAGGGGCCTACGCTTATATCGTACTCTACACCGTCAAAAACGTAATTCTTACTGCCGTAGTAGTAGTCGCCCTTGTCAAGTGAACGGGGAATTTCGATAGACTCAATGGCGGTTCTTGCAAAAGCAGATTCGCCAATTGTGCTAAGTGCTTTGGAAAGCTCTACATCCTTTAAGGACACACAGTCAGCAAACGCATTTGCCTCAATTTTTGTAACAAAATCAGGAATATCAATGCTTTTAAGATTCAAGCAATAAGCAAAAGCTCCGTTTTCAATAACTGTGACTGTATCGGGAATTGTAATTTCCTCAAGACCTGTACAACCGCGGAAAAGGTACTGAGCAATCTGAGTAGTACCCTTCTCAAATGTAACTGTCTTTAAGCTGTCGCAAAGTACAAAGGGACCAATACCTACAGAATATTCTACACCATTTACAACGTAGCTGCCTGTAGAATAAGAATAGTCACCCTTGTCGAGAGCCTTAGGAATCTCAATGGACTCAATAGCAGTTTCGCCAAAGGCACCTGCTCCTAAGAAAGTAAGGCTTTTAGGAAGCTTAACATCTTTAAGTGCAGTACATCCCATAAATGCATTGCCCTTGATTTCCTCAATGGTCTCAGGGAATGTTACACTTGTAATAGCTGTGTTATCCTCAAAAGCTCTGTTGCCAACAACTGTAACTGTTGCACCGCCAAGAGTATCGGGAATAACAATCTCTGTAGCTTCACCTGTGTAATCTGTGATGGTAGCCTTACCATCAGTAGCTACTGTGTACTTAAAGCCGTCATCGGTTGTAAACTCTTCAGCGGCACTTACTGCCATAACGGGCAGAGAAGCCACAAGAATAAGAGCTGACAGCAAAACAGCTAAAAGCTTCTTTGTGATTTTCATAATATATTACCTCCTATAAATTTACGCATAAACCTTATCACTTTACTGAAATAAAGTCAATATTTATGCGTTACATTTGTACATATGAAAGAATTTATGCTTCCAATATTTATCTTATATTAGACGAAAATATATGCAATATTTATTTTTATATCCATTTTTTACTATTTATTAAAAATATAACATAATAATATTCTGCATAATATGCAACCGTATAAGATAATTACATTAACTATCCCCCTTAAAATAAAAAAGTGCGCAGCCGAAGCTACGCACTGCAAAAATGCATAACTCCAATTGCTGCTACACAAGTTTTCGGCTCCAAAAAGGTGCGGAAAAACAGAGATGCACTTTCACCTTGTTTAAAATGCACCTTTAGAGCCAAAGTATTCAAAAACTTGTGTAGCCTTTATATTATGTCACAAGGATATTAAGTTATCAAGGGTCAGATAAAAGCTTTACTTTCATATATTCGGTAACCTCATTTTATACTAAGGATTTCCGCTGTGACTATATATTACCAAATTAATTCTGCAAAATATATAATACATTCAGCAAAATAAAAACGCTTATTTTACCATAAAAGAAAAGACACCGCAGTTTAAACCTGCGATGCCTTACGCTTTTTATATTCTTCTTTATTAATCTTGCCCTCGCCCATCATCTTTTCACACCAAAGCTGTAATGCCTCAACTGTAAGAGAAATGCGGTCAAGCTCTTTTTGTATGTAAATAAAGTCGTCGAGCTCATCGTCGCCGATTTTGCCATCAGCTAAAATCTCCATAAGCTGTGCCTTTTTGCTGTTCATAGTGTCAAGAGACACCACCATATTTACCACAATCTCGTGGATATTGTCCTTAAGCTTAACCTCCGGCACATACTCCTGACCTATACGACATTCCTTTGCACAGTAATGATTGCAAAGGTGCGGGGCATTATAGCCCTTTGAAAGCGCATAAATGTCCTCAGGCTGAATGGTAACGCTTTCGTCCTCAATTTTAACAAGGCGGTACTCTGTCATACCCTCGTTTACCATAAGCTCTGCCGCAGCCGCACGGCTTAAACCCAACGCTTCGCGTGTAATCTGATATATATTTTTATTTTCCTTAACCGAAACCTTGCCCATAATCACAACTCCAATCTGACTGCGATATATTCTATCATAATTAACGGGTTAAAACAAGGGCAACGTAACTTATTAAGGTATAAACGCCGTGATGCATCCTCTGGGACAAACGGCTACACATTTTCCGCAGGCGGTACACTTAGCAGGGTCAACAATTGCATGGAAGTTTTTAACCTCAATGGCACCCGACTCGCAAACCTTGACGCACTTCATACAGCCGATACAACCCACCGAGCAATCCTTGCGGGTCATAGCACCCTTGTGCAGATTCTGACATCTTACCAAAGCCTGTTCCTTTATAGGAACAAGAGCAATAAGACCTTTGGGACAAGCGGCGGTGCACATTCCGCAACCGCGGCAATTCTCGGTAATTACCCTTGCAACTCCATTGCAAACCTCAATTGCACCATAAGGACAAATCTTCATACAGTCTCCAAGTCCCATACAGCCGTAAACACAGGAGCTTAAGTTGCCCACCAAGTTTGTGGCACTTCGGCAATTCTGAGCACCCTGATACTTAAATCTGCGTTCGGTATTATCCTTACTGCCCATACAGCGTACAACGGCTACTTTCTGCTCAACGTCTCCTGCTTCAACGCCCATAATCTCGCCAAGCTTTACAGCAACATCCTTGCCGCCAACAGGGCAAAGGTTAACCTCTGCAGTCCCTGCCACAATTGCCTTTGCATAAGCTCGGCAACCCGAAAAGCCGCAGGCACCGCAATTAGCACCGGGAAGCTCGGCTCTTACGGCGTCTACCTTTTCATTGGTAGGCACTGCCATAACGATTGATGCTATAGCAAGAACAACTCCGATAATAAGTCCTACTCCCGAAACAATCAGTACAGCAAGAAGAATTTCATTCATAGCTATTCTCCTTTCTTATGCTAAGCCTAACATATTGTCAACAAGTCCCGAAAAGCCTAAAAAGCTTAAGGAAACCAGAGACGCCGCCACTAAAGTTATAGGAAGCCCCTTTAAAGACTTAGGAATATCGGCTGTTTCAAGCCTGCCTCGTACTCCTGCAAACATAACCATCGCAAGTAAAAATCCTATACCTGCACCAAATGCGTTTACAAGTGCGTGACCAAAGCCGTAGCTTGCACCTGACTTTTCGATAACCAGCATTGTAACACCTAAAACCGCACAGTTGGTTGTAATAAGAGGCAGATAAATTCCTAAGGAACGATAAAGCACACGCATATACTTTTTAAGCACAATCTCAACAAGCTGAACCAAGCCTGCAATAATAAGTATAAAAACAATAGTCTGCAGATAATCAAGACCTGCAGGTACAAGCAGATACATATATATAGGATAAGTAACCGCAGTTGCAAGCACCATAACAAAGGTAACAGCCGCACTCATACCTACAGCGGTGTTAAGCTTTTTGGAAACACCAAGGAAAGGGCAAATACCCAAAAATTTTGCCAAAACGTAGTTTTCGGTAAGAATAGCCGCCAAAAATACAGCAATAAGTCCTTTAATCATCGAGCTTATCCCCCTTACCTAAAACAGTACAGTTTCCCTTCATGGGGCAAGCGGCACAGCCGCCTGCGTTCTTTGCGGTTTTGCCGCCGTTAAGCTTGTTTGCTAAAGCAATCAGCATACCAAAAACAAAGAATCCGCCCGGAGGAAGCAGAAAAATCACAATGTTAAGTGCAGGGATAATTTCCATACCAAACCACGTGCCTGCACCTAAAAGCTCACGTATTGAGCCCATTAAAAGCAACGCCGCCGTAAAGCCTATGCCCATTCCCAAGCCGTCCAGCATTGAAGGGATAACGGGATTTTTACTTGCAAACATTTCGGCTCTGCCGAGGATAATGCAGTTTACAACAATAAGAGGCAGAAAAATTCCCAAACTCTCGTCAATAGAGGGTGCAAAAGCCTTTACTATCATCTGCACAATTGTAACAAAGGTAGCGATAATGGTGATGTAAGCAGGAATTCTCACCTTGTCGGAGATAACGTTTCTTAAAGCAGAGATAACTGCATTTGAACCGATAAGAACAATAGTAGCCGCCAAGCCCATGCCGATTGCATTTGACGCGGCAGTGGTAACCGCCAAAGTAGGACAGGTACCAAGCACAAGTGTTAAAACAGGGTTTTCTTTAATAATACCCTTGGTAACTTCTTTTAAATATCCTTTACAAGCCATTAATGCTCACCTCCTTCATAGAGTGACATATAAATATTCAAAGCTTCATTAACAGCATTCTTTACTGCATTTGATGTAATGGTGGCGCCTGTAATAGCGTCAATTTTACCCTCAGTACCTCCTGAACCGTCCTTAACAACAGAAAAACCGTGTAAAGACGGATTATCCTTAAACTGATTTCTGAAGCTTTCATTTGTGGCATTAGCACCAAGGCCCGGGGTCTCACTGTGGCTTAAAACCTCAACTCCTGTAACCATTCCGCCGTCAACGCTTGAAATACCAACCATAACAGAAACGTCACCGCCGTAGCCTTTAGATGAAACAGGAATTGCATAGCCGATTACTTCGCCAGACTCATTCAAAGCTTTGTAAGCCTCAATTTCAAGTCCCTTTTCACCCTCAAAGCTAACCGCATCAGGGCAGACACTTTGCATAGCCTCCTGAGATTTTTTAAGCTCATTTTGAGCGATAGGCTCTTTTGTCAAAGCGTTTGTTCCTGCCAGAAGTGCCGACACAATAAGGCAGATTACAAACAGGGTAACCGTAGGTACAATAATATCTTTAAGCTTTATTTTCATACCTTCTCCCCCTTCCTTTTCTTAGCTTCGCCAAAAGACTTGGGCTTTGTAAGGTTTTCAATATGAGGAACAAGAATGTTCATAAGTAAAATTGCAAAAGAAACACCCTCGGGCAGATTGGAATATGTTCTTATAAGCATTGTAAGCACACCTAAGCCTACGCCGAAAACTACCTTACCCCATTTTGTAATGGGAGAAGTAACGTAATCTGTAGCCATAAATACGGCACCAAGCATAATACCGCCCGACATAAGCTGATATAAGGGGTCAAGACCCAAAACAAGGCTCATAACCGCCGCAGTGCCTAAGTAAACCACAGGAATAATAGGAGATATAATGCGGCGAACCACAAGATAAATACCGCCCAAAAGAATTGCTAACGTACAAACCTCACCCATAGAACCGCCTATATTTCCAAGGAAAAGGTCAAGGTAGCCGTAAGCACCCTCTCCTGCGGCCAAAGGAGTTGCCGAGGTAACTCCGTCTACGGTTTCCATAAATCTTGTGTTTGCCCATGTGGTCATTGCTGTGGGGAAAGAAACCATAAGCACAACTCGGGCGGCAATGGCAGGGTTTACAAAGTTATAGCCTATTCCGCCAAACATCTGCTTAACAACCACAATAGCAACCACACAGCCGAAAATTGCAATAAAGGGGCTGATATCAGCAGGCAGATTAAGTGCTAACAAAAGACCTGTAACCGCCGCCGACAAGTCGGTAATGGTATTTTTACGCTTCATAACCTTTCGACATATGTACTCTGTAAGCACACATGTGCCCATACAGATAAAAGCCAAAAGCAAAGCCTTAAATCCAAAGTAAACCACAGCCATAATAAGTGCAGGCGTCAGAGCAATAAGCACGTCAAGCATTACACCTGTGGTGGTTTTTTTACTTCTTAAATGGGGCGATGAGGAAACAAACAGCTTCATTTTTTAACCTCAGCTCCTTTCTCTTTCCTGGCTTCTTCTCTTAAAATTGCCTTGCCCAGACGAATGCTCTGAACAATATATCTTTGTGCAGGACACACAACGGTGCAACAACCGCACTCCATACAGGTCATGGTGTTGTACTCCTTAAGCACGTCAACCTGATTTTTCTTGGCAGCCTGTGCGATTTTTGTAGGCACAAGCCCCATTGGGCAAGCATCAACGCATTTACCGCAACGAATGCAGCTTCCGCCCTTTGCAGTAGATGCTTCTTTCTTATTAAACGCAATAATTGCATTGTTCTGCTTTAAAACAGGTGCTGTATCCTCGAAAAGAGAAATACCCATCATGGGACCGCCCATCAGAAGCTTTCCGCATTCTTCTTTATAGCCTCCGCAAAGCTCGATAAGCCTGCTGACAGGAGTACCGATAGGAACAATTACGTTCTGAGGATTTTTTATGGCACTGCCGTCAACGGTAACCCTCTTTCTAACCAAAGGCATACCTGTTTTAAGATACTCGGCAACAAAAGCTACAGACGCAACGTTCATTACCACACAGCCTACGTCAGCAGGAAGCCCACCTGCAGGCACAGCTCTGCCTGTAGCAGCTTTAATAAGCACCTTCTCGGCACCCTGAGGATAGCTTGACTTAAGGGGTAAAACTCTTACAACATCATCTGGGTCGTATTTTTCATTGTCAGCCATTTCCTTTAAAAGCTTGATGGCGTCGGGTTTGTTTTTCTCAACACCGATAATTACTCTTTCAACGCCTAAAATGTCCTTAACGGCATAAATACCTGAAAAAACGTTCCAGCTGTTTTCCAGAACTTCTCTGTGGTCAGTAGTGATGTAGGGCTCGCACTCGGCACAGTTAATAAGCAGGGTGTCGATAGACTTTCCCTCAGGAATGTTAAGCTTTACGTGAGCAGGAAAGCCTGCACCGCCAAGGCCCACCAAACCGGAAGCACGTAACGCCTTTAAAAAGTCAGCCTTGCTTTCTACCACAGGAGGCTTAATACCAGGGTCTTTTTCATAAAGTCCGTCTGAGGTAATAACCACCGCCTCACTTACCACACCATTAGGCAGGGTTATGTAAACTATGTCCTTTACCTCACCGGAAACCGAAGAATGCACAGGTGCAGATACAAAGGCATCGCTGTCACCTATAAGAGTACCGACATACACCTTATCGCCTTTAGCAACTACAGTTTTACAGTGAGCACCTATGTGCTGAGCCATAGGGATAACTACCTCGGGAATATCCGAAAGCACTACGCTTTCGCATTGTGAGGTGTTTTTTCTGTGGGGCACCTTTGCACCGCCTTTGGTAAAAAAAGGTTTTGAAGGGAATTTAAGCTCTTTGTTATCCAAAATTATCGCCTCCCGGAAGATATCAGTAAGTAAATCTGCTAAAATTGTTAAATTTTAGACAATTTCACTAAAATTCTACAGTATTTCATAGTAATTATACAGCATAAATTAAGGATTTTCAATAAGCTTAACAATAAAATATATAAGAAAACTATTGGAAACAGCATAAAAATATTCCTTGTCGCAAACAATAAAACAAAAATCAAGGGAGAAATTTCGCTTTGACAATATTCAATGCTTTTTGGGTAGGCGGTTTAATCTGCCTTATTGCTCAGCTTTTAATATCAAAAACCAAGCTGACCCCTGCAAGAATTTTAGTGGGGTTAGTTGTTTTCGGCGTATTTTTAGGCGGTATAGGGATAATGGAGCCTCTTAAAAAATTTGCAGGCTCAGGAGTAACAGTGCCCCTTTTAGGCTTCGGTGACTTAATGGCACAGGGTGTCAAAGAAGCCATAGCCAAAGACGGAGCCTTGGGGATTCTGACAGGCGGTCTTACAGCAGGTGCCGCAGGTATTGCCTTCGTAATAATTTTAGGTTTAATTGCAGGTATACTTTGCAGGCCAAAAGAAAAATAGGGTATAAACAAACCACCCTATTGAAAACCCGAAAAAATTGTTGTATAATTGTTATTTGTGAGAATATGTTTCTCGGAGGTACGCTATGACTAAACGGGGTTTTAACAACGACAAGTACATTAAAACGCAATCTGCCTGTATCAAGGAGCGAATCGAGCAGTTCGGCGGCAAGCTTTATCTTGAGTTTGGCGGCAAGCTTTACGACGATAATCACGCCGCAAGAGTATTGCCGGGTTTTCAGCCTGATTCAAAGCTTCAGATGCTTATTGAGCTTAAGGACAAGGCAGAAATCGTTATTGTAATCAACGCAGGCGACATTGAAAAAAATAAAGTAAGAGGCGATTTAGGCATTACATATGACCTTGACACCTTAAGGCTTATTGACATTTTCCGCGGAGTCGGTCTTTTTGTAGGCAGTGTTGTGCTTACCTGTTATCACAATCAGCCTGCTGCTACAGCTTTCCAGAAAAGACTTGAAAACTTAGGCATTAAGGTTTACCGTCACTACCCCATTGCAGGCTATCCATCTAATATTGACCTTATTGTAAGCGACGATGGCTACGGCAGAAATGAATACATCGAAACCGAAAAACAGCTTGTAGTAGTTACTGCACCCGGTCCCGGAAGTGGTAAAATGGCAGTGTGCCTTTCTCAGCTTTATCACGACCATAAGCGTGGTATTGAGGCAGGTTATGCAAAGTTTGAAACCTTCCCCATCTGGAATTTACCCTTGAAGCATCCCGTAAATATGGCGTACGAGGCAGCTACTGCCGACCTTAACGACGTAAATATGATTGACCCCTATCATTTCGAAGCTTACGGCGAAACCACCGTAAACTACAACCGTGATGTTGAGATTTTCCCTGTTCTTTCAGCAATGTTTGAGCAGATTTTAGGCGAAAGCCCTTACAAATCTCCCACAGATATGGGTGTAAATATGGCAGGTAACTGCATTGAAGATGACGCAGCAGTTTGTGAAGCCGCTAATCAGGAAATTATCCGCCGCTATTACACCGCCCTTTGCAACCGCAAGCAGGGAGTGGGAGCCGACGGTGAGGTATTTAAATTAGAGCTTCTTATGAAGCAGGCAGGTCTTACCTCTGACGACAGACCTGTTATTGAGAGTGCACTCAACAAATCTGAAGAAACAAACGGCGAGCCTGCGGCGGCCATTCAGATGCCCGACGGCACCATTATTACAGGCAAGACCTCTTCCCTTTTAGGTGCATCATCGGCAGCACTTTTAAATGCTCTTAAGTATTTAGGCGGAATAGACGACGACATTCACCTTATTTCCCCCATAATTATCGAGCCTATTCAGAAATTAAAGGTAGGCCATTTAGGCAACCGCAATCCCCGACTTCATATTGACGAAGTACTGATTGCACTTTCTATCTGTGCCGCAACTGACGAAAAAGCTCAGCTTGCTTTGGACCAGCTTGAAGGTCTTAAGGGCTGCGAGGCTCATTCTACGGTCATTTTAGCCAGCACCGATGAAAAGATGTTCAAAAAGCTCGGCATCAACCTTACCTGCGAGCCTAAGTATCAGACAAAGAAATTATACAGAAGATGACCGTTAGCCACGGTGGGCAATTCGCCTTTGGAAAGGTTTTATTTAAAGGCTGACCTTCATCAACGGCGTGTCGGTTTTCTTTAAAATCAAACATTTCTATAATAAAAATAATTTATCCCCGTCGTTTTATTAACGTCGGGGATTAAGTTTACAATAAATCATATATTATCAGAATTGCGTAAGCTCTTACATATTACTTAAACGAAACGCCCTGAGGTTTCCCTCAGGGCGTAAGTTTTATTTATGATGCTTTCCTCAGAAGGTAAGCGTTAAAACTGATTAAATCAGCCTTCTGCTCTCTTCTTGAGCTCTGCGTATCTTTCCTCAGCAACCTTAGCTGCCTTCTCAAAGAGAGTCTCTGCTCTGTCGGGGAAGGAGCGTGTAAGTGAGGAGTAACGAGCCTCGTTGAGGATAAAGTCACGGTAAGAAGCGTTAGGCTCCTTAGAATCAAGAATGAAGGGGTTCTTGCCCTCAGCCTTGAGTCTGGGATCATAACGGAAGTTGTTCCAGTAACCGCACTCAACAGCCTTAGCCATTTCCTTCTGGCAGTTAACCATACCGCCCTTGATGGAGTGCATCTCACAGGGAGCATAACCGATGATAAGAGAAGGACCGTTGTAAGACTCAGCTTCCTTGATTGCCTTAAGTGTCTGGTTCATATCAGCACCCATAGCAATCTGAGCTACGTAGATGTAGCCGTAAGAAATAGCGATGTCAGCAAGGCTCTTCTTGCGGATATCCTTACCTGCAGCTGCGAACTGAGCAACCTGGCCGATGTTGGAAGCCTTGGAAGCCTGACCGCCTGTGTTGGAGTAAACCTCTGTATCGAATACCATGATGTTTACATCCTCACCTGTAGCGAGAACGTGGTCAACACCGCCAAAGCCGATGTCGTATGCCCAACCGTCGCCACCGAAGATCCATACGGACTTCTTGGAAAGGAATTCTTTGCTCTCGAGGATTTCCTTAGCGAGGTCACAACCGCACTTCTCAAGCTCTGTAACGAGAGCCTCTGTAGCAGCTGTGTTCTTGTCGCCGTCCTCAAGTGTTGCAAGGTACTCATCTGCTGCAGCCTTAAGCTCTGCTGTTGCACACTCTGCCTCAGCAACTGCCTTAACCTGCTCAATGAGTCTTTCGCGGATAGCCTTCTGGCCGAGGTGCATACCTAAGCCGTGCTCTGCGTTATCTTCGAAGAGGGAGTTAGCCCATGCAGGACCCTGACCCTTCTTGTTAACTGTGTAGGGAGATGTAGCAGCAGGACCGCCCCAGATAGAAGAACAACCTGTTGCATTACTGATGTACATTCTGTCACCGAAGAGCTGTGTGATAAGACGAGCATAAGCTGTTTCAGCACAACCTGCGCAAGAACCGGAGAACTCGAGTAAGGGCTGCTTGTACTGAGAGCCGATGAGGTTGAGGTTAGCAACTGTTTCGGGCTTCTCGGTTACATTAGCAACACAGTAATCAAATACTGCCTGCTGGTCGTCCTGGCTTTCCCTTGCAACCATTGTAAGAGAGTTTGTGGGACAAACGCCTACGCAAACGCCGCAACCCATACAATCCATGGGTGAAACTGCAAGTGTGTACTTGTAGTTTGTCTTAACAACGGGCTTGGGAGCAACCTTGATGTTTTCAGGTGCAGCCTGCACTTCTTCGTCTGTAAGAGCGAAGGGACGGATTGTTGCGTGGGGACATACGAAGGAACACTTGTTACACTTTGCACAAGTCTCAGCATTCCACTCGGGAACCATAACAGCAACGCCGCGCTTCTCGTAAGCGGAAGCACCCTGCTCGAATGTACCGTCAGCGTGATCCATAAATGCAGAAACAGGGAGAGAGTCACCGTCCATCTTGCCAACGGGAATCATAATGTTGTCTACCATCTTAACGAGCTTCTCAGCACCAACGGATGCAGCCTTAGCTGTATCATCAGTAGCTGTAGCCCAATCTGCGGGTACGTCAATCTTAACATAAGCGGAAGCACCCATGTCGATTGCCTTCTCGTTCATTTCAACGATTTCTTTACCCTTCTTCATGAACTTCTGAGCCTTTTCCTTCATGTAGCCGATTGCTTCCTCAGGAGGAAGAACCTTAGCGAGGCTGAAGAAAGCAGACTGAAGAACTGTATTTGTACGCTTGCCAAGACCAATCTGAGCAGCGATGTCAATAGCGTTAACTGTGTAAAGCTGAATGTTGTTGTCAGCGATGTACTTCTTGGAAGCAGCGTCTAACTTCTGAGCAAGCTCATCAGCAGACCACTGGCAGTTGATAAGGTAAACACCGCCGGGCTTAACGTCCTGAACCATCTTGAAGCCCTTCTCAACGTAGGAGGGGTTATGGCAGGCAACGAAGTCAGCCTTGTTGATGTAGTAGGGGGACTTAATGGGAGCATCACCGAATCTTAAGTGAGAAATTGTGATACCGCCTGTCTTCTTGGAGTCATACTGGAAGTAAGCCTGAACGTACTTATCTGTGTGGTCACCGATGATCTTGATGGAGT
>JAUNEH010000090.1:0-4512 GCA_030525665.1 Ruminococcus sp. | reverse complement strand
ACTATTATATAATGCTAAAAAGCAATAAATCCGAAACCATCTACTTATGTATAAGAAGGTTCGGATTTAAATCACTTGGTGCACCTGACAGGACTTGAACCTGCACCTTCGCAAAAAGATACGGACCTGAACCGTACGCGTCTGCCAATTCCGCCACAGGTGCTTATTTAATTTTTACTCCGTATATTTTACACGGTCGGAGTGTCCGAGGTGGAGCGATTTGCTTAATCCACATAATTTTGCAGGACAGTGACCTCGTTTTGCAAGTTCACCAAGGGGGCGTTGACTGAACCATGCGCGTCTGCCAATTCCGCCATATCCGCATATTTAATTTTTGCTCCGTACATTTTACACGGTCGGAGCGTCCGAGGCGGAGCTTACTTTTCAGATAAATCTTACTTTCAGCTTAATCCGCACCCTTAATTTTTACACGACAGGGTTAGTCGAGGCGGAGCGTTCTGCTTAACCCGCATATTTTGCCAAACAGAAAACATTCTGCCGACTTATGCATTATAGCAAAAGGCGGCAGAAAAGTCAATGTTAATATTTAAATTCGCTGACAGGCTCTTAAATCTGGTCGTACTTAAGCTCTTCTTTAGCAAAATTTTTAAAGCTTTCGTAATAGAAATAAGAACGTAAAGTCTGTAAATCTTCGGGAGTTGTTACCTTGATATTTTCGCGGATACCCTGAAAAATCTGAACAGTTTCGCCAAGCTCGATTAAAAGCTCGGATGAAGAAATGGGGTTGGTAATTCCCCTCTTCTCTGCCTCGTCATGAGCCCACATAATCTTACGCATTGTGTAACCCTGAGGAGCCTGAGTAATAAACATCTGCTTTCTTGGCAAGGACTTACAGCAGGTTTTGCCGTCGGGGGATTCGAGTACAGAGTCGATACTTGGAGTTACGGGAACAGCTGTTTCAAATTCCTTAGCAGTATCAATACAATCTGTAATAAGCTTTTCGGAAAGCATAGGACGAACGCCGTCGCAAATAAGCACGATATCCTCGGGCTTGGAGTTTTTCTCAATCTCAACAAGTCCGTTGTGAATGCTCTGGTGGCCGTTTGCACCGCCGGGAACAACGGAAATCACCTTTGAAATATTGTACTTTGCAACAAGCATTTTCATATAATCAATTTTTTCAGCAAGGCAGGAAATTACAATATCCTCAACCTGAGCATGCTTTTCAAAATGCTCAAGTGTACGAATGATAATAGGCTTGCCGTCAACATCAATAAACTGCTTTGGGATGTCATTAGACTTCATTCTGGCGCCGATACCACCGGCGAAAACCAATACGTGTGCCATAAATTACTTTCCTTTCTTTGCTTTGTCTTCCTGATAAACCTTCAGGGCGTCCTCAACTGTGCCGTCATAAATAAGCTGACCCTTTTTAAGGTAAAGTGCTCGGGTGCAAAGCTCCTTAACACTTTCAGGATTGTGACTTACATATAAAACGGTAACACCGCTTTTGATAGTATCTGCAATTTTTTTCTTACATTTCTTTTTGAATGTTGCGTCACCAACGGAAAGTGCCTCGTCAATAACAAGCACATCAGGCTCTATGTTTACGTTAATTGCAAAACCAAGACGCATTTTCATACCGCTGGAGTAAGTTCTAACAGGCTGGTCGATATAATCGCCAAGCTCGGCAAAGTCGATGATACGCTCCTCAAGACGTTTGATTTCTTTATCCGTAAGACCTAAAATATAACCCTTAAGGTAAATATTTTCTCTGCCGGTCATTTCCATAGAAAAGCCTGCGGTAAGCTCTAAAAGTGCGGCTACCTTGCCGTTAACCTGAATCTCGCCTTCCGTAGGAAAGGCAACTCCTGTGATGTGCTTAAGGATTGTGGACTTGCCTGCACCATTGTCGCCGATAAGACCTACGGCCTCGCCTCTGTTAATATCAAAGGAAACATTTTTAAGAGCTTTGTTTATTTTATTTTTTTTGCTTTTAAAGAATAGTGCTTTAAATCTGTCTGCATCGCTTTTGTAAAGAGTATACTCTTTACTGACGTTTTTGAAGGAAATAATAGGATTTTCCATAATTTACCTCCTTAAAGTACGTCGGGAAGAGTTTTTCTCAGGCGTTTGTAGTTCCAAAGACCTAACACAAACACAAGTAAAAACTCACCGAGGAAGATATAAAGCTCCAGAGGATTTTCGAAAAACCACTCGCCATAAAGAAAAGCCTTACGATAACCATTGGCGAAGAAATTGATTGGATTAAAAAGCATAACTGTCTTAAGTGTTTCGCTTTCTAAGGTATAGGTGTTATAAATGATACCCGAAAGCCAGAACACACCGGACATTATAGACATAACCATATTTTCAAAGTCCTTTGAAAAAGCCGCCATAGGTGCAGTTGACCAAGTAAGTGCTACAAAGAAAATCACCATAAGAGGGCAATAAATGAAAAATTGCAGGTTATAAATCGAAGGAGTCAAAATATCTGTAGACTTATTTAATATAAGTATTAAATACATTATAACTGCAAGGAAAATATGAACAAACAGCCTTGCTACTGCCGTAAAGGTCATAATTGTCGAAACAGGGAAAGAAACCTTAGTAACAAACTGGCGGTTCATACGAATGGATTTTGCACCTAAAGTGATACTGTCGTTTATAAAAAACCACGGCACAAAACCTACCAAAAGAAATATGAACTTTGAGTATTCAAGTCCATGATAAGCCTCTGTATTTCCTGTCTTAAGACCTATAGTAAAGGCAAACCAATATACAAAAAGCGTAAAGGCAGGCTTGATAACTGCCCAGAGGGGACCGATAGCGGCACCCTTATATGTTTTCTTCAGGTCATTTACGGCTAAAAGCATTATCTGCTTGCCGAAACCCTTGTGCTCTTTAAATATCTGAAACAAGCTGTTATTACCTCCTCAAATTACGGACACAATTATCCATAGTATTACAGATAACATTATATAACTTTTTGCAGATTTGTCAATGAAACAATGAGATAACCGATTAAAATCGTCACAGTTGTTGATTTTATGTAAATTTAATGATAATATTTACTCAAAATCACTACAGGAGGCACCTATGATTTTTCATGAGCTTGGCCGCAAAGAAAAACCGTTAATGATTTTAATCCATGGCTGTTTTCAACCTTGGCAGTCCCTTGTCCCCATTGCAAAACACTTTGAGAACAACTACCGCGTGCTTATTCCTGCACTTAACGGACACACCTCCGAAAAGAAAACGGTATTTATATCCATAGAAAAAGAAGCAGAAGAAATCGAAAACTACGTTTTAAATAACTGCGGCAAACAGGTTTCGGCCCTTTGCGGGTTTTCTATGGGTGGTGCTGTTGCCTATACAATCCTTAAAAACAACAAGCTAAAAACCCAAAATGCCATCCTTGATGGTGCTCCTCTTGTCGCTGCAGGCGGTTTGCTTAGTAAAATTGTGGAAAACAATTATGTAAGTATTGCAGAAAAATCAAAAGCAAGAGATAAAAAGACTCTAAAAAATTTCAGCAAAAGCTTTTTACCCGAAGAATATATTAATGATTATCTGTCGTTTATCGACAATACCGATGAGAAAAATGTAAGAAATATGCTAAAAAGTGTATCTGAGGGCAGGTTTTCTCCTGATTTATCTATAAACACAAAGCTTTTGTATCTTTACGGCACTAAGCCAAACGAATACCTTTCAAAGAAAAGTGCAAGGCTTATTGCTAAACACTATCCGAATGCTTTCGTTGTTTCTTTTAAAGGTGACGGACATTGCCAATGTGCAATTTACGACCCTGACGATGGGGCAAGTTTAGCAAAAGACTTTATAGAAAACCGATAAACACGCAAAAAGCGGTCTCACAAAATTGTGAGACCGCTTCTACTTAGCTAAGATTTAATTTTAAGTAATCAGTTGCTGTAGGTATTGCCGATTACAAGTTCAAACTCGTTTGACTCGGGACCACCATTACCACCGTTGAACTTAAGGTGTGTGTGTGTGCTGTCAACAAGAAGTCTGTACTGGTTACCGCCTACATTTTCCATCTGGTCGCCGGGCCAAGGTGTGTTGGTATCACCAACAAGATTCCATGTATGGCAGTAAACTGTGCCCCAGCCTGCGTTATCGGTAAAGTAAACGTAATCGCCTGAAACCACTACGTCACCACCGCTGTTACCGCCGCCATTGCCGCCGTCGTAAGCACTCCAGCTGTTTGTGCCGTTGTCGAAAATCTGACCGAAGTTAGGTGTAAGGTCGCCTGTCTGTGTACCGCTGCCGTTATTGAATACTACGCCTGTATGACTTGAATCAATATCAATGCTGTATACACCGTTGCCAAGATTTGTCATCTGTGTGCCGGGCCATGTTGTACCGCTTGAGTCACTCCAAGAATGACAATATACTGTGCCCCAGCCTGCACTGTCCCTAACGTAAATTGTGCTTGTGCCGGGTGTAGGAGGATTGGGATTGTCATTACCGCCGCCGTTGGGGTCGTAAGCTACCCAAGAGCCGTTAGAATACATCTGACCGTCGCCTGCG
>JAUNEH010000037.1:0-17108 GCA_030525665.1 Ruminococcus sp. | reverse complement strand
AGACGAATTCTTTCCGTTACAATCGAAAAACTTCAAACCGAAAAATAAAGCAAACAACCGCTTCCTTTTGAGAAGCGGTTGTTTTTATTTAAAACTTCATTTTTTTAAAATAATACTGCTTGTCTTCCTCGGTGATTTCGCGTATTACTTTGCAGGGATTGCCTGCAGCCACTACCATAGGTGGGATGTCCTTGGTAACAACACTGCCCGAGCCTATTACCGAACCCGAGCCGATAGTCACGCCGGGGTTAACAATTACCCCTGCACCGAGCCACACGTCACTGCCAATTTTTACAGGTGCGGCGTACTCGGCAACTGTACGCATCTGAGGGTGAATGGGGTGACCTGCGGCAGAAATTGTAACATTAGGTGCAATAAGCACATTGTCGCCAATCTCTACCTTGTTGCAATCAAGAATGGTCAGGTTAAAGTTTGCGTAAAAGTTTTCGCCAACGTGGATGTTATAGCCGTAATCACAATGAAAAGGCGGCTCCATGTAGGCGTTATTTTTACGACTTCCAAAAATTTTGGTAATGAGCTCGTTTCGCTTTTCACGCTCATAGGGTCTTGAGTTGTTAAAGTCATACACAAGCTCTCTTACTCTTGCTTTTTCTTCTTCAAGCTCTTCATCCCAGCCTACGTAGGGAAGGGTATTAAGCATTTTTTCCTTTTCTGTCATAGGTTTATTCCTCGTCTGCTGACTTTCCGAGTTGCTTCATTCTTTTATATCTGTAAAGCACGTTTTCTGCCCATTCACGGTCAATCTTAATAAAGCCGCTGATTTTCTTGTCCTTTATAGCAAGCTCAGAAACAATACCTACGGATTTGCCGTAAATTTCAAGGCGGGCGGACTGCACATACGGCTCACGCTCTTTACCTACAAAGAAAGTAAAGCCCATTGTGTTCTGCTCGCGGTCGTACATTGAAAGATAGCCTTCCTCAACTCGGCTTAAACCGTACTTTTTGGCTACAATCTCGCTTATTACAAGCTTTGTAATCTCTACCGCCATATCATCCAAACCCGACTCAAAAATAAATACCTTTTCTTTAAACACATTGAAATCAGGTGCAAGACGCTTACGTATACCCTTAAGCTTTTCATACTTCTGCTCAAGCTCTACATCCTCAAGCTGAAAGCGGTCAGCCTCGGGAATAAGGTAAACCATAAAGCGATTTTTCATATCGTTATATAAAAGGGGATAGGTAAGCCTTGCTTCATATCCGCAAGCAGAGCACCTCCACTTTAAAAGCTTTTCGTCTAAAATATCGCCCCTGAGCGTTGGCTCATTAGTTGCATTAATGCTCATAAAAAGCTTTGCGTCTGTTGTTTCACTGCACTTGGGACAGGCTATTTTCTTGACAACTACATTTGCCATATTCATATACTCCTTAGATAAACTATGTATACACCTTGATTATAACACAAAATTCCGGTCAAACCAATAGGGTGACAAAATTTTTATTGATTTTATAGTAAAATAGTGAGATAATATAAGAGTAAACAAAAAATATATTCCGAAAAGGAGTTTAACTATGCTTGATACATGTAAAGAAATTTTCTCTCTGATGTGTGATATGGCTGAGGAAGGATTAGAAAAGGCCAGAATAAAGGCTCAGCAGAACCGCATCCGTGAAATTATCCGAATTGACGAAAAAGAGCTTGAATCGGTTTACGCCAAAATCGGTAGAATTGACGTTTTAGGCACAGGCAAAGAAAAGCGTGCCGAGCTTATAGAGTCTGCCAAAAAAATTGAGGCAAGAATTTTAAGGGCAGAGGTACGCCTCCAGATGCTCAAAAATGCCGCTTCTGTTGACGAATGCACCCGTGCCTTTGAAGAAAAGCTTATTGACACCGTAGAAAACGTACGCCAGTCCGCGACTGACAAGGCAAAAGACTTAAAGGAAATTGCTAAGGAAAAGGGTAGTGAGCTTAAGGAAAAAATCAAGGATGCATCCGTAGATTTAACAGCCAAGGCTGAGGATTTGACAATAAAAGCCAAAGATAAAGCAACCGACCTTTCTATAAAAGCCAAAGAAAAGAGCAACGAAATAAAGGAAAAGCTTCCAAAAAATGCTCCGAAGGCTGTAGCTGAAGAATTAAATGCCGACAGCAAGGTGCTTGACAACGTTGACGACATCTTAAAGCGAATTGAAGATACAATAAATTCTGTAGATGAAGAATCTGCCGACGAATTCAAGTTTTAAAATTAAACAAATAAGCCACAGAAATCCGCTGAGGTTTCTGTGGCTTTTCTTTTTATAAACTTATATTAACCTAATATAGGCTGCAAAACGGGTATCAGCCTTAATCCGTCGGTGGCAAGCTTCGAAAGCACACCGCAAACTGCACCAACTACGACACCGCCGCATACATCAGAGAAGTAGTGAACTCTTAAGTATACTCTGGAAAAAGATATCAGGCTTGCAATAATAAGAGCAGGCAACCAAATTATAACTGTACAGTTAATCATAAGACCCACCGCAACAGAAATACTTGTGCTTGTGTGTCCCGAAGGAAAAGACGAATGCTTAGGCGAACGAATAATAAGCTCGTCCTGACTTAAAAGCTCCGAAGGTCTTGTCCTGCCTACGATATTTTTAATAAGCACCTCGCCAATCATAAGACCGAAGAACATTGACATTAGAATATTAAGTCCTACGTAACGGCTATTTTTACTTATGAAAAACGGTACCGAAAGTATCCACCAAAATACGCCTGCATTGCCCATCATGGTAATTAGGTGAACTATTATATTGTTGGTTCTCGAATGTAAGGCTGTCACAGTATTAAGCACATGCTTATCAGCCCTTGCAAACAATTTTTTCACTGTAAAAACCCTTTCTTACACTTCGCAAAGTGCCTTAAGCTCTTTGATTTTTGCGCAAGCATCCTCTGCCTTAAATACCGCTGTACCTGCTACGGCTACGTCAACGCCTGCCTTTGCGGCTGTAGCAATTGTTGCGTCGGAAATTCCGCCATCGGCTTCGATTAAAAAGTCCAGACCCATTTCCTCTCGCTTTGCCTTTAAAGCTTCCACCTTAGGCATCATATCCGCCATAAAGCTCTGACCCCCAAAGCCGGGCTCAACTGTCATAATAAGCACCATATAAAGGTCCTTAAGGTAAGGAAATACCACGTCTGCAGGTGTGTTTGGCTTTACAACAAGTCCTGCCTTAACACCGCGGGATTTAATTTTTTCGATTGTCTCTTTAATGTCTGAGTTACTTTCAACGTGAAAGGTTATAATATCCGCGCCTGCATCGGCAAAGTCATCGATATATTTAAGAGGCTCTGAAATCATAAGGTGCACGTCAAAGGGCTTGTCCGTATATTTTCTGACAAATTTAATAACAGGAGCACCAAATGTAAGGTTAGGCACAAAATGTCCGTCCATAATATCAAGGTGCATCATGTCGGCACCGGCTTTGTCCATTCGGGCAATCTCTTCGCCAAAACGTGAAAAATCGCAAGATAAAAGTGAGGGAGCTATTAACATAAATTTACCTCCTTAAGACTTTTGAATAAGGGGAGCAACAACCGCCGCAACACCCCAGAAAAGCATATAAAGCAAAATCTTGATTGTACCAAGGGACCCCACCCCTGCACAAAGTGTAATTGCGGCAGTAATAAGCACGCCTAAAATTAAACCGATAAGCTGAATAACCACAGAAAGCGAAATATTTGACTTCATTCTTACGCAACCCGAAAGTGCCCTTAAGAAGGGGAGGAAAGAACCGCGTGTCGCAAGATAAGCACGGGATGAATCCTCTTTCTGAGAAGAAACCTCCTGACATACATTGCCAAGGCCTGTGGAAAGCACCTTGACGCTTCTGAAAAAGATACCGAAATCCTCAGAAATTTTTTCAGAGGTTATATTGGGGTCAGACGTACGCACCAGCATGTTAATGCCGTTTGCCTCGGCACGCTGAAGCTCCTCTGCAATACGAAGTGTCGAGCTGTAGGTTGTAACAAACATTGCCACAGCCTTACTGCCCTTTGCAAAGTAGGTTTTCTGTCTGCCTTCTTTCATATACTGTTCTTCGCCGCTAAGTGCCGGTGCGGTTACACCGAATTTTTCCAAAAGCTCGGCAGAACCTACCAAAAGTCTTTCGCCGTTTACCCAGCCCACCAAGCCTAACTTGTCTTCATACATAACGCTTTCAACCTTGGGAAGCTGTCCGCCATGATTATCCACAACATTATCAAAAACCGCGGCAAGAGGCGAGCCTGCTTCTCTGAGCACAGCAGCACAGGAAAGAAAGCTTTCTTCGATTTTATAGTTATCAAAGGCTTTTACTCCGTTAAGGGTAATACTGCCTGCAGGGTAAAGGTCAACTGCGTCAACCATAACTGCTTTTGTGTCGCAGAACTGACGAACAGAGGGATAGCCTGCAATCATGGCGTTCTTCTTTAAGGTTTCGCTGCAAAGCCTACGCATAGGAAGATTGACCGCCAAAAGGTTTGCCACAGGTGTGCTTACAGCCGCCATAACAGCTAAGGCAGAAAAAGCACCGAAAATGTCGCCGCCCGAAATAATTGCGTAAAGAACCCCTACGAAAAGCGAGCAAAGTATTGCCACAGGTGCAACCTTGCCCGACATATCCTCACTTGGGTCGGGAGAATAGGAAATTTTAAGGTAATCAGAAAGGAAGTCGCTTTCTACCTGATACGCCACAATAGGCTTGCCTATGGTACCACTCATCAACTTTTTGGCGATATCCTCGTTAATATATATTTTGCCCGAAAAAACGGGAGCTTTCTGTACAACAAACTTGAAGTTATCCTTCACCCTAAGCACCATAAACAGCTTACCCAAAGAGTTTGCAAGCAAAAGCAAGGCTACAACCGCCGCATAAAGGTGCATATTACCCTGTGCAAACTGAGATGATGTGAAAATTGAGATACCACCCTGAATTACGCCTGTTATGGCGGCAATCGCCACACCTGTATCGGAGTTGCCTTTAAACTTTTTAAGCGGAGCAAGTCCGTTTAAAATCGCCACTCTGCAGAAAAAGCAACCCGAAATCAACAACAAGGTGCTGACCAGAGAAATTACAATTGCTACAGCATAGGTGAAATTCTTGCCAATCATAGCGGTAACAATGGAAAGTGCCAGCAAAAGTACGGTAATTACACCCATAAACACCGAATTTATAAACATTTTACGAATATTACCGTTAATCTCCTGCATAATAGAGGCGGTGTCCTGACGGCTTTTATAATCCTCAATCTGCACTGTTTTTTCGCGGAAGTCGTCGTTGTCGTCTTCGTTTGAGCTGAAAAAACCTGTTACCTTACCCATAAAGCTGTCGGCAACCTTTTTGGGAGTTTTTTCCTCATCCTGAGGTTTTTCCTCCTCAGGAGTAAGCCTCTGAGAAATTACGGGATTAGGTGAGGCTATGTACTTCTTATATTCGTTTTCAACCACAGCCGAAAACTTGCCTGCCCTTACGTGCACCTTTTCTACCTTGCTTTCGTGCTGATAAACAGGCACGCGGGACACAATCGTCTGGGACGATGAAACAGGCTTTGCCTTACCGAAAAGCTTTTCGAATTCGCTTTCTGCAGGCTCTTCTTCCTTCAAGGTTTCCTCGGGCTTTTCGTCCTCTTTATTATCGGATTCCGTCTCAGAAGCTTGGTCTTCTGATGAATCTATGTCTATATCAATGGTGTCGATATCCTGAATCTGCACAGGCTTTACGTTGAAGTTATCAACATTTTCCACTATATCCTCAGATATTTTAGTGCCCTCCTCATATTCGGGAGTAAGAGTAACAGCTACCTCGGGCTCATTTTCTTCGGCAATTTCTTCCTCTGTTGCTACCTCTTCCTCGGGCTCCTCGTCGTCGGCAATATCAAGGGGATTCTGGTTTGTGTATCTAATCTCCTTGCTTGTATTGGAGTAAATCTCCTCTGCACCTGCTGTACCTCTGTGACGCTTAACCTTGTTAAGCTTCAAGGCTTCCATTTCCATCTTTTCTTTTTCGGAAAGATATCGGGTTTCTTCGATAATGGAATCTATCATATTGTCTTTTTGCTGCATATTTTTGATTTCGTCGCTCATACTTTCACATCCTTGAACGTTAAAACTTTATCTGCTGCCTGCTACAGCATACATAAGAACTCCTGCGGCAACAGAAGCATTAAGGGAATTAAGCCTGCCCTTCATAGGCAGCGACACAATAACGTCACACTTTTCACGGACAAGCCTTCCCATACCTTTGCCTTCGTTGCCTATAACAAGAGCAACTGCTCCGCTTAAGTCACACTTTCTATAATCCTCGCCGTTCATATCGGCACCGTAAACCCATATGCCCTTTTCCTTTAAGGTATCAAGCACCGCGGGAATATTAGGCACCCTTACCACAGGCACATACTCCACCGCACCTGCACTTACCTTGCCAACCGTAAAGGTCAGAGAAGCACTGCGGCGTGAGGGAATAATCACACCATGAGCACCGCTGCACTCGGCAGTACGGATAATTGCACCTAAGTTATGGGGGTCTTCAATCTCGTCAAGAACAATAATAAAGGGAGCTTCCCCTCTTTCCTCGGCAAGAGCAAAAATATCATCAAGCTCCTTATACTCGCACACTGCCGCAACAGCCGCAATACCCTGATGAGTACCGTGAGCACACATAAAATCAAGCTTTTTGGGGTCGACCTCTTTAATTCTGATTTTTTTCTCTCTTGCCTTAGCAAGTATCCCCTTGATAGCACCGCTTTGGTTACCCTTTGCAATCAGCACCGAGTCAATGGCTCGACCACTGCGAATAGCCTCAGATACGGGATTTCTACCGAAGATTATATCGTCCCTTTCAATTCTCTCGTTTTTTACGTTATCCATTTATATTCCCTTTCCAATCGACATTCTTATACATAATAATCATACCACATTATAAGCCGTTTGAAAACAGGAAATTTAAAATTTTTTATTTTAAACGTAATAAAAAATAATATAAAAGAAAGGGCGGATAATATCCGCCCGAAAAATCAGCTTATATCTGTATTGTGTAAAAGGAAAATACCCGTCTGCAACCGATTGGTCGCATCAAAGTACGTCTATATTTTTTAGTGCGTTAAGCTTAAAAGCTCCTACGTCAAGAGCGTTTGCCGCTATACCATATTCGCCTGTTATAACGTCTCGGAAAAGCTCAGCCTCGGGCGGAAAATAAGTAAAGCACAAGAGACTCATTAAAATTAAAAATAAAAGCATTAAAGATGTAAGAAAATATTTTTCTATGTTTATGTTAGATTTATAAAGCCTGTAGGATACAAGAAATCCCAACACCGCGGCAAGAAACCCAATAATCAAATCTACAATAAGCACGGGTTTTTTAGTAAATAAGGTATAGGTGTAGTATGCAAGGGGAATAAACACACCCTGTGCTAATGCACCAATGGTTTTTACGACAGCAAATCTTTTAAGACTCGGCTTTGCCCACAAAAATTCTATAAATCCGTATAAAAGATAGGCTATGGTAAAAATTTTTATATGCTCCCAGATGCTTTCGTTAACCGCACCAAAAAGCGACGTAAGCACATTGGGGCTTAAATCGTAAATATAATGAAGCAGACTTGCCGTCGTAAATACAATAAAAGGGCCTGCTATTTCTAATTTTTGTAAAAGCTTTTTTTGCATAAAAAATCCCCCCGAAATATACTTATACAGTATATTCAGAGGGCAAAAAAATAATGATTTTATCTAAACAGCACACCTATAAGCATACCCGTACCAACACCGCCGAGCACCGCAGGAACGGTTCTTATAAACCAATAAAAAATCGTGCGTTTGCCCTTGATGCTTGAGGGGGTTCCAACCTCAGAAAGAAGCTTTTTGGCTTCTTTGCGAAGTACCGACTCCTCGACTTCTTCAAATTCGGGTCTTACTAAAAGATACGCCTTCTCATAATAAATGCTGTCTGTATCAGTTACCTCAATAATCTTGTGGTTAATTCCTTTTATCATTACCGCTGTCCTCCAAAATTTTATGTAAATATCTTTGACATAAAAAACGCAAGTTATGCAAAACATAGGGGTGAAAGGGATGATTTAGATGATTAAAAGAATAGGTAAATATACTATTAAGTTTTTAGACGAGCCCCTTATTTCAAGCTTTGCGTCCGTTGTAGGAAAGCTTGAGGGCGAGGGACCTTTGAAGTCAGGTTTCGACAAGGTTATTTATTCAAGCTACGCTTCGAAAAACACATTTGAAGAGGCAGAAAGCTTTTTTCAGCAGGAAGCGTTAAGCCTTGCACTGGGGAAATGGGGCGGAAAAGCCGAGGACATTGACTTTGTCTTTGCAGGAGACCTGTTAAATCAATGTATTGCTTCCTCTTTCGGCTTAAAAGGGTTTAACATACCCTATCTGGGACAGTACGGTGCCTGCTCAACCTCGGCTCAAAATCTTATTATGGCGGCAACCTTTATTGAAAGCAAAGCGGCTTATGCGGCGGCGGCGGTTACATCGTCTCACTTTTGCTCTGCCGAAAGGCAGTTTCGCTTTCCTCTTGAATACGGCTCGGTTCGGACTCCTACAGCTCAAAGAACGGTAACAGGTGCGGCGGCTTTTACGATAGAAAGTGCCGCAAATCCTGCCAAAAGCAGTACAAGTCCTCTTCTTTGCCCGAAAATCTCAGGAGCAACAGTTGGCAAAATTGTGGATTTGGGCATAAATGATGCCAACAACATGGGTGCGGCTATGGCACCTGCGGCGGCTGACACCCTTAAGACCTATTTTGATGATACAGGAAAATCCCCCTCGGATTTCGATATAATTTTTACAGGCGACTTAGGCGAGGTAGGCAGTAAGCTTCTTTACGAGCTTATGGGTACCATAGGCTATGACATTCGCCCTAATCACAAAGACTGCGGACTGATGATTTATAGTATGAAAGAACAGGACGTCCATGCGGGAGGCTCGGGCTGTGGTTGCGGCGCCTGTGTGCTAAGTGCCGACATCCTGCCGAAGCTTTCGTCAAACGAGTATAAAAACGTACTTTACTTGGCAACGGGGGCGTTAATGAGCTCTACCTCGGGCACTCAGGGAGCAACTATTCCCTCTGTTGCACATCTTGTAGAGCTTCACTCTTCAAAAGGTTAATTTGTATAAATTCCGCCTGCAACTTTTGTTTACTATGAAAATTGAATCTGTCATTTTGATATAGTATAATTAAATAAAAAGAGGAAAGGGCGGATATCCATGAAAAAAAGCTTATGTATTATTTTAGCAATCTTAGTGCTGACGGTTTCTCTTTGTGCTTGCGGCACAGGCAACAGTATTGTAGGTTCCTGGTCAGGAACTGCCGAGGGAGTGCCTGTGACATTTGTGTTTGAAAAAGACGGCAACGGCACAACAACTGTTATGGGCGGACTTCTTTCAGAAAATTTCACCTATACAATAGCTGACGGAAAGCTTACAATGACTGTTGATGGCGAAGAGGCAGAAGCTTGCGACTATGCTATTGACGGTGACACCCTTACCATTACCGAAGACGGAGAAGTTTTAATCCTTACCAGAGACAAATAAACCAAATTTAAAGTCAACAGGCAGTTCTCTACGGACTGCCTGTTTTTTTATGCTTTTCTAAGTCTTTTAGCCTAAGGTGCTTTATTTTAATTCGGAGTGCTTTGGAGTTTCCTACCCTGAGAATTAGGTTACATCTGCCGTTAAACCGCTGAAAAATACTTTGGGTAATCTGGGCTGAAGTTACATCGGAAAGCCTGAAAACCGTACGGATAAAATTCATACCCGAAAAATACTTAACCTCGGCAAAGTCTGTCCATATACTTAGCGACGTACGATAAAGTGCCACTGTACGAAACAAAAACCAAACCGAAAATATCCCCGAAAGCACCCCCAACAAAGCTTTGACTATGAGCTTTTGAGGAAAAGAAATAATTCCTAAAGAGGTCTCCGCTAAGCACAAAAGCGGCAGGTAGGTATATCCCCACAATGCTGATTTTGGAGGGGTCAGGTATAAAATTCTGTCGCCTTTTTCACCGAAAATCTCATCCTCTAAATCGGCACAGCCTGTTCTCGTAGCGGCAGAAAGCACATGGATTTTCCGTTTCGGCTTGATATTTACAGCTATTACCGCACTGTATAGCCCTAACATAAACATTAAAAGGCTTTGTCTGAAAATTACGCCTCTGACAGATTTTTTATCAAAGACCGCTTTTGTTTTTAAAATCAGACCTTTGCTTACTACAAGCTTTTTTCTATAAAAACTTACCTTAAGCCCGTATTCGCTGAAAAATTCCGTAGACGCACCTATAATCCAACACAGAAAAAGCAGAGTCGAAATTCTTGTAAGTGTTGGCGGAAGTCCCGTAAAGCTTAAAAGTCCCGTTAGGCTTGCTCCTTCTATTATAAGAGCTGTCTGCCTTGCACCCAAAACTGCCGCCGCCCTGCGTATAAGCGGTACCGCCGCCAGAAGTCCAGTCAACGCATTTGAAAAAGAAACCGACATCAAAAGGCTTCTGAAAATCCCCGATGGCACTGTTTTTTCTTTTTCTTCTGTAATCAAATCATCTAAAAATGCTGCGGCATCATTTTGCTTTAGAAAAGCAGTTGAAAACGTACTGCCGCTAAAAATTTTAAGTTTGTGTGCACCGAAAACCCTGAGAAACAAACCTTGGCTTAAAACAATGCTTCCCCGTTTTTTCAACAGATTATTTTCAGCCGTTTTAATTATCACACCGCCCCTGATTTCGGCGGTTTTTTCGGTTTTAATCACCTCTGACTTACTACATCTTATTACGGCGACACTCAGCAATAGCACTGCTATCAAAAGGTCGGTGCCGTAAAGAGTCACAAGGGTCAGTGCTCCTCTGTGAGCAAATAAAAGTCCTTGCAATAAAGGCACAAACAATAAAAATGCAAAGCGGTACAAAACGGCGGCTACGTAGGTTTTTGAAAATTTAAATCGTTTCATTTTTATCACTGATTTTTAAAATGCTCTCTGATATAAAACAGGCATCCTGTACTCTTAAAAGAGGCAGAAAGCATACGCTTCCTTCGAAAATAAGCAGTAAGCTGGAAAGTCCCAGAAATCGCATAAATGGAGTAGTTAGCTTCTTTACAGACACAATGTATGAGAGCTTAAGGTTTTCTTTACGTTTAATTAAAAAGCCTTTTGAAATTGTAAGCTGTTTTTCCTTGATATCGGCGAAAAAGGTCTTGAAAAAAGACACGCAAATGTAAAACATAGCCACAAAAAATGCGATGGAAATTAAAAACACAAAAGGCTTTAGAAAAGGTGCAAATTCCTTGCACAAAAGCATAAGCAAGTAATAAAAGAAAACTGACAGTACCGACACCCAGCAAAGAGAAAGCACCAACGCCTTGACAGATATTTTCAAGCACTCACCACTTTTCATTATATATAGTATAATTTATGCATATTTTGGGAATTTATTATAAATCCGCTTTTATTCTCACATATATAATTTTGCTTGATAAAAATAAAAACTGCGGCACCCTCCGTAAAAGAAGATGCCGCATAATGCTTCATAACTTATTCTTCTGTTTCTGCTTCGTTGCCGGCTTCTGCGGCATCGCTGGTGTCAGGTATCTCGGTAATGACTTCGGCACTTTCCTCATGAGGAGCCGAAACAACTGCTACTACCTTGTTGCCTTCTTTAATTCTCATTACAGTAACACCCTTAGAAGGTCGTGCACAAACGCGTACACTTTCGGCGGCAATTCTAATAATTACGCCGTCGGCATTAACCATAATAATGTCTTCGTCAAGGTTAATTGTCTTAACCGCGGCAACGTCACCGTATTTTTCGGTGTGGTAATTAGTAATACCCTTACCGCCGCGAGACTGGAGCCTGTAATTTTCGGCAGGTGAAATTCTGCCATAGCCGGTTTCTGAAACTGTGAGGACTAAAGCATCATCACCAACAAGCGTGAGGCTTACGACCTCGTCATCTTCCTTAAGCTTAAGTGCTTTAACACCGCGAGCCTGTCTGCCCATAGGACGAACGTCGTTCTCGTCAAAGCGGATTGACATACCCTTCTTTGTAGCAATCATAAGCTGTTTGTCGCCTGAGGTTACCTGAACACCTACAAGAGAATCACCCTCGTTAAGCTCAAGAGCAATAAGTCCGCCCTTGCGGTTAGTATCATAAGCACTGAGTAAAATTCGCTTGATGATACCTTTTTTGGTAACCATATTGAGGTAAAGGTCTTCGGCAAATTCGGGGATACGAACCATAGCGGTAATTTTTTCGTCACCGCCAACAGGCAGTAAGTTTGCAATATTAATACCCTTTGACTGACGGCTTCCCTCGGGAATTTCGTAGCACTTAAGGCGGTAAACTCTGCCAAGGTCGGAGAAGAACAGGATGTAGTCATGGCTTCCTGTGGTAAACATTTCAGAAGCAAAATCTTCCTCACGGCGTGTCATACCGCTTACACCTCGACCGCCACGATTCTGAAGCTTGTAGGTATCAACTGTCTGACGTTTGATGTAGCCGTAGCGAGTATAGGTAACAACGCACTCTTCCTTAGGAATAAGGTCCTCGATATCAACCTCGCCGCTGATAGCACAAATTTCGGTACGTCTGGGGTCGTCGTACTTGTTGCGAAGAGTAATAGCTTCGTCCTTAACAATCTGAAGTCGTCTCTGCTCGCTGCCTAAAATATCGATAAAGTCAGCAATCTTGATTCTCAGCTCTGCAATTTCATTTTCAATCTTCTCACGCTCGAGACCTGTAAGCTGACGAAGACGCATCTGCACAATAGCCTGAGCCTGTACGTCGGTTAAGCCGTACTTTTCCATAAGATTTTTAACAGCATCGGCAGTGTCTTTGCTTGCCTTAATGGTAGCAATAATGTCGTCGA
This sequence comes from Ruminococcus sp., assembly GCA_030525665.1. Taxonomy (GTDB): domain Bacteria; phylum Bacillota; class Clostridia; order Oscillospirales; family Acutalibacteraceae; genus Ruminococcoides. The sequence continues at coordinate 4,254 of JAUNEH010000037.1, read as the reverse complement.
TATTGTCAAGGGCAATCTTCAAGCCCTCTAAAATATGCATTCTTTCCTGAGCTTTATTAAGGTCAAACTGAGTTCTTCTTGTAATAACCTCAACCTGGAAGTCAATATAATGCTGTAAGATTTCTTTAAGTGTAAGGGTTTTAGGCTCGCCGTTTACAATAGCAAGCATAATTGCACCGAAGGTAGACTGTAATGCGGTATAGGTGAAAAGCTGATTTAAAACAACCTGAGGAGATGCGTCACGCTTAACATCAATTTCGATGTGCATACCGTTACGGTCAGAGTGGTCCTCGATATTAGAGATACCCTCAATTCTCTTGTCATTAACGAGGTCAGCAATATTTGAAATAAGGCGTGCCTTATTAACCTGATAAGGAAGCTCGGTAACAATAATTTTAAATCTGCCGTTTTTAGCTTCAACAATTTCTGTTTTAGCTCGTACTACAATCTTGCCCTTACCTGTGGCATAGGCGGCACGAATACCGCTTCTGCCCATAATTATACCGCCTGTAGGAAAATCAGGACCGGGCAAAACTTCCATAAGCTCATGAACCTCTGCCTCGGGGTTATCAATAAGCAAGCACATTGCATCAATGGTTTCGCCAAGGTTATGAGGAGGAATGTTAGTGGTCATACCAACAGCAATACCGCCTGAGCCGTTTACAAGTAAATTAGGAAATCTTGAAGGTAAAACTGTAGGCTCTTCAAGACGGTCGTCGAAGTTTGGCATAAAGTCAACGGTATCCTTGTCAATATCTGCAAGCATTTCCGTGGAAATTTTGCTCATTCTTGACTCGGTGTATCGGTAAGCAGCAGGGGGGTCGCCGTCTACTGAACCAAAGTTACCATGACCGTCAACAAGCATATAACGCATTGAAAAGTCCTGTGCAAGTCTTACCATTGCATCATAAACAGATGCGTCACCATGAGGGTGATACGAACCCAACACCGAACCGACTGTATCCGCACATTTACGGTAAGCCTTCTCAGGCGCAAGTCCTTTTTCATACATTGTGTAAAGAATACGGCGGTGAACAGGCTTTAAGCCGTCGCGAACATCGGGCAAAGCACGTGAAACAATAACAGACATGGAATAGTCAAGGAAGGACTGACGCATTTCTCTGTTAACGTCTACGTTTATAAGTCTGCCGCCTTTTTCAGTTTCTTCAATAATAGGCTCTATATTCAGTACGTTTTCATTATCCATTTTAAATCCGCCTCCATTCAATTAAACATCAAGATTCTGAACAAACTTAGCGTTTGTTTCGATAAATTCGCGTCTTGGCTCAACCTTTTCGCCCATAAGTATAGAGAAGGTCTCGTCAGCCTCAGCATTGTCGTGAAGCTCAATTCGAAGCATTGTTCTTGTTTCGGGATTCATTGTGGTTTCCCAGAGCTGGTCAGAGTCCATCTCACCAAGACCCTTGTAACGCTGAACATCGGTTTTGCCTTCGATTGTGGCTAAAATCTGGTCTCTTTCCATATCGGAGTAGGCATATTTGTGTTCCTTACCCTTTGTAATTCTGTAAAGGGGAGGCTGTGCAATATAAACATGACCCTCCTCAATAAGAGGCCTCATATATCTGTAGAAGAATGTAAGAAGAAGTGTTCTGATATGCTGACCGTCGACATCAGCATCGGCCATAATAATAACCTTGCCATATCTAAGCTTTGAAATATCAAACTCGTCGCCTATACCGCAGCCTAAAGCTGTAATAACAGGCTGTAATTTATCGTTACCGTAAACCTTGTCAATTCGGCTCTTTTCAACGTTAAGCATTTTACCCCACAAGGGAAGAATTGCCTGATAGCGTCTGTCTCGTCCGCCCTTGGCAGAGCCGCCCGCAGAGTCACCCTCTACGATATAAATTTCGGTTTCAGTTGTATCTTTAGACTGACAATCTGCTAATTTACCGGGAAGCTTTGCACCTTCAAGTGCACTCTTTCTACGAACGCTTTCTCTTGCTTTTCTTGCAGCTTCTCTTGCTCTTGCAGAAGCTAAAGCTTTTTCAAAAATAGATTTTGCTACGGCGGGATTTTCCTCAAGGAAGGTCATAAGCTTGTCGTTTAAAAGCTTTTCAACCATAGAACGAACCTCGGTATTACCGAGCTTTGCTTTGGTCTGTCCTTCAAACTGAGCTTCCTTAACCTTAACGCTTATAATTGCGGTTAAGCCCTCGCGGATATCCTCGCCTGCTAAATTTGCATCATTTTCCTTAAGCTTATTGAATTTACGGGCGTACTCGTTCATAACACGAGTAAGGCCTCGTTTAAAGCCGTCTTCATGAGTACCGCCGTCGGTAGTGTGAATATTATTTGCAAAGGATAAAAGAAGCTCGTTGTAGCTGTCGTTGTACTGCATAGCAATTTCGACAGAAGCTGTATCCTCAGCATTTGCGGCAGAAAAATACATAATATCGGGATGAATTGCCTCAACTGCTTTTTTCTTATTAAGGTATTCTACGTAGCTTTTAATACCGCCCTCATATTTAAAGTTCTTTGTTTTAATTTCGTCGGGATTTCTTTCGTCAGTAAGCTCAATATGAATACCGCCGTTAAGAAAAGCCTGCTCGCGTAGACGGGTTTCCAGCACCTTAAATTCATACTCGGTAGTTTCCTGGAAAATTTCAGCATCAGCTTTAAATATAACTTCAGTACCTGTTTTGTTTGTAGGCTCACCCTTCTGTAATTTACATATTTCATGGCCTCTTTCAAAACGCTGATAATACTCGTTTTCTCCATTGCAGACTCTTACCTCAAGCCATTCAGATAGAGCATTAACAACTGATGCACCAACACCATGCAGACCACCGCTTACTTTGTAGCTGCCGCCGCCGAACTTACCGCCAGCATGAAGAACCGTAAATACAACCGTAACCGCAGGAATACCTGTTTTTGCATTGATACCTACGGGAATACCACGACCGTTATCGCGAACTCTTATTATATCGCCCGGAAGAATTGTTACCTCAATTTTTGAGCAATAACCTGCCAATGCTTCGTCAATAGAGTTATCAACAATTTCATATACAAGATGATGAAGTCCTCTGGGACCTGTAGAGCCGATATACATACCGGGACGTTTTCGTACAGCTTCAAGTCCTTCAAGTACCTGAATTTCGTCGGCAGTATATTCCTTTTCTACCTTAGTATTATCAATTCCTGTCTTTTCGATATCCATATTAAAAATATCCTCCATTCGTCAAACCTGAATAAAACAATTTATAAATTAAAACTTTCTGTTGGCTGAATAATTTTTGTCAGTTGCTTTATCTATATTTTTTGCCTGAGCCTGAAGCTCCTGTCGTTGACGCTCTTGCTCACGCAAAACTTTTACTCTGTAAAGCTCCTGAGGCTCGCTTATTTTTTCGGGCTTTACTCGCTCTACTTTTTTAAGGGGTGCGTCCATACCTCCCGAAGCAGATTTTACGTAGCTTTCAGGGTTAATTTCTGTAATTGCTTCTTTTAAGTTAAAATTTCTTGTGTCGCTTACTTTACTTGAGCTTGAAGAAATTTCTTCAAAATCATAGTCGTCGCTTACCTTTGTGGCACCTACTTTTGGAATAATTCTTGTAGAGCCTGATGCAGAAACCAAAGTATCTTCTGCAGGCGGCAGAAAATCTGTATCCAAATCAATACGATCTGATGTTGAATAGGCATATTTTTTCTGCATTTGATATTTTATAAAAACGGGGGAAATAAAGAAAAATGCAAGATAAGGTAACAGCTCCCAGAATATCCATTTAAAGGTTTTTAACTTTCCGAAGAAAAGTGCAACCATTAAAGCATTGCTTCCGTTTGCATTATACTCATGCTGAACTACATTACCAAAAGCAAAGTAGAAAAGAAGTATAAGTAAAGAAACAATAGCAGAAACAGTAAAAAGCATCCATATTTTTTTATCCTGAACAATATTTGAAGGCTTTTTACAATACTTGCACATATGCTCACCTTCGCCACGTTCCATAAATCTTACTCCGTATGTAATTTTTTTACCGCAGTACGGACATTTAGCTTTCATATTATCCCTCTTTTATACAAGATAATGATTACTTTCAGCTCGCTTCATAAGAGTAGAGCTTGAAAGCTGACTTATATATATAGTAGTTTTGCCTTTGTTTTCTACAATTACAAAGGACTTTGGAAGCTCCATAGATACATTAACAACCTGACCGTTTTTTTCGGCATTTGAAAGAAAATCTCTTGTTTTATGCGAAACTGTAGAAGTATCAAGGTCGCATATTGCAACAATAT
>JAUNEH010000036.1:0-17232 GCA_030525665.1 Ruminococcus sp. | reverse complement strand
GTGCCTGAGGAATGCTTTCTATAAGTGCAAAGTCACCTGCGGCAAAGCCTTTCTGAACTAAAGCAGAATAACCACCGATAAAGTCAACACCTAAGGTTGCGGCGGCTTTGTCGAGAGTATGAGCAAACTTTACCACACCACTGTTCTGACAAGCGGCGGCAATATTTGCAATGGGAGTTACTGAAATTCGCTTATTAATAATAGGAATACCGTATTCACTTGAAATATCATTGGCGGTTTTAACAAGGTCCTCAGCGTAACGGCAAATTTTATCATACACCTTATCGCAGGCTTTGTTAATATCGCTATCGATACAGTCGAGCAAGCTGATGCCCATAGTAACTGTGCGGACATCAAGATGCTCGTTGTCTATCATATTTATGGTTTCTAATATATCTTTGGTTTCTAACATTTTTTACCTCAAATCTTATGCATGCTATTGAAGATATCCTCATGCATAATGTGAATTTTTGTGCCTATAGACTGCCCAAAGGCATCAAAATCAGCGTTGAGCTTTTCAAACGAAGGAACGTTTGCACGGTCAAGCTCTACAAGCATTACCATAGCGAACATATCCTGCAGAACGCTCTGAGTAACCTCAACAACGTTCATGTTACGCTCTGCACAAAATGTAGATACCTTTGCAAGAATGCCAACGGTATCCTTACCTAATACTGTAACAACTGCTTTCATAATATGTATGCTCCTTTCAAAAGCAGAAAATTCACTTAATTATAAAGTTTTTGCGAAATTCTTAAGATATTCTCTTAATGTATCGCCGATTTCGGGATGGTTAAGGCCGATTTCTATAGCTGCCTGCATAATACCGAACTTGTTACCTATATCATAGCGGGTGCCGGTATACTCGACGGCTGTCATACCCTCAGTAATCGCAAGCTCACGCATAGCATCGGTAAGCTGAATTTCGTTTTTAGCACCGGGCTCGGTGTGAGCAAGAATATCAAAAATCTCGGGAGGCAGTACGCATCTGCCGAGAATTGAATATAACGAAAGAACATCTTCGTCACGCTGAGGCTTTTCTATCATATCGGTACATTTAAAAATGTTGCCCTCGATATTATCAACCTTAACAGAGCTGTAATTACGGATAGCCTGCTTGGTAACAGGCTTAATACCTAAAACACCCTTACCATATGTACCGTAAGCATCTATAAGCTCTTTGGTAGCAGGTTTTTCGCCTCCTACAACAACATCGTCACCATAAAGTACCGCAAAAGGCTCGCCGCATACAAAGGACTTTGCCTTACTTATTGCGTGACCGAGACCCAAGGTATCAATCTGGCGTATGTAATGAATGTTTGCAAGCTTGTCCAAATCCTTGATGGTTGAAAGCAAGTCATCCTTGCCGTCATTCTCCAGAATACCCTCAAGTACGGGAGCCTTGTCGAAATGGTCTTCGATAAAGCCTTTGCCTCGATTTGTAATGATAAGTATATCGGTAATACCTGAAGCGGCGGCTTCCTCTACAATATACTGGATTGCAGGTTTGTCAACAATAGGAAGCATTTCCTTGGGCATAACCTTGGTTGCAGGTAAAACTCTTGTGCCTAATCCTGCAGCGGGAATAACAGCTTTTGTAATTTTCATAATAATACCTCGTTAATTTCAAAATCAAATTTAACTTAAAAACCTTGGTAAATATAAAATAATATAGTAAGAAGCTAAAAGGCTTAACGCCAAAGGAACGTTAACACCACCCTTGGTGTTAAGCTTTGTATCAACTTCCTGCTGAGAAGCTGAGGTGTTTTTAATTTTAACTACTGATTTAATTGTATGCTTATAATACCATCGGTTACCAAGAATACCGCAAAGGACTCTGATTAAAATCATAAGCAGTGAAATTGTGGTTGAGGCAATGCATATTACAAGCTGCTCTGTATTTAAAGAGGCGAAAAAGTCACCCAAAGCTCCGTAAACATTTAATCCGTAATTTGCAGTCATATTTGTAAGCATTTCGTTATAGAGCTCTCCGACTGTAACGACAGCCTCTTTATGGTAGATATTCATATAAAGGTCTGCAAAAGTAAGCAATGCAAGTAAAAGAGTAAAAACCGCACCTAACTTATACATTTTTCGGTAAAGCATCCAACCGCCGCCGAAAATAAAACCAACAAAAGAGAATCTGGTTCTTCCCTTCTCTTTAAGCTGTTTAAACTGAGGAACGTAATAAGCAGTCGAGGTTTTTACAAATTTTGCAGCTTCTCCAGCCTTTACACCTTCACCCAAATCCTCGTCAGCATTAACACCGCCTAAGGGGTCCATAACAAAAGCTGTACCAAAGCCGCCTTGGGGATTTTGCGAGTTTTCGTGCTGGGGCGGCACAGAGTAAGTGTTATGCTGTACACCTACAGGCTTACCGCAGGAATTGCAAAATCTGCTGTCGGCAGGATTTTTAGCCCCGCAAAACGAACATACAAGTTCATCCTGCTCGGTACTGTTAACCTCGCATTCACGTTGGTAGTCGTAATTTTCGCGGTGTCTGTTTAAATTAACGCAATTACCCTTTTCTTCATAGCAATCTCTGTGGTGAGGTGTGCCGCATATGGGACAAACTACCACGTCGTCGCCTTTTTCAAAGGGCTTATTACAAACGGGACACACGTGTCCTTTATAATCCATTATAATCACCTTTTAGTATTATAACAAATAATATCCCTTAAATCAACAAAATTATTTGACAGTTTAACAAAGATATTATGTTTACATTTTATGGAGTTTGCGGTATAATATTATGAGTTTGATTAAAAGAGAGGTATTTTTATGCTTCAGTTTGAGGAATTAAAGCTAAGACTTGAGGGTTCAAAGGCTGATATCGACGATTTGGCCGATGCATTAGGATTAAAAGCTATGCGTTCGGAAATCGAACAGCTTGAGCACAGGGCGGCTGAGCCGGGCTTTTGGGATGACCTTGAGAATTCTCAGAAGGTACTTCAGCGTACAAGTAACCTTAAGGCAAAGGTTGAAGAATACGAAAAGCTTAGCTCACTTTACGAGGATACAATAACACTTATTGAGCTTGCAAACGAAGAAGAAGACGAGAGTCTTTATGAAGAAGCGGTTTCCGACGTAGAAAATGTTGAGAAAAGTGTTGCTAAGCAAAGACTTCAGACACTTTTAACAGGTGAATACGACAAAAACAACGCCATTCTTACATTTCACGCAGGCTCAGGCGGAACAGAAGCTCAGGACTGGGCACAGATGCTTTACAGAATGTATACACGTTGGGCTCAGGCTCATGGCTTTAACGTTAAAGAGGTTGACTATCTTGACGGAGACGAGGCAGGACTTAAGAGTGCTGTACTTTTAATTGAGGGAGAAAACGCTTATGGCTACCTTAAGAGTGAAGCAGGCGTTCACCGCTTAGTAAGAGTTTCGCCTTTTGACTCTGCAGGAAGACGACACACCAGCTTCTCTTCATTGGAAGTTATGCCCGAAATCGAAGAGGACACTTCGGTCGTAATTCCGCCCGAAGAAATCAAAATGGACGTTTACCGTGCATCTGGTGCAGGCGGTCAGAAGGTTAATAAAACCTCTTCGGCTGTTCGTCTTACACATATACCCACAGGTATTGTTGTTGCTTCTCAGGTTGAGCGAAGCCAGTATCAGAACCGAGACGTAGCTATGAAGATGCTTATTTCAAAGCTTGTTGAAATTAAAGAGCAACAACATCTTGAGAAAATTTCTGACATCAAGGGTGTCCAGAAGGAAATCACATGGGGCAGCCAGATAAGAAGCTACGTGTTTATGCCCTACACTATGGCTAAAGACCACCGTACAGGCTTTGAAACAGGTAATATTCAGGCAGTTATGGACGGCGACTTAGACGGCTTTATCAATGCTTATCTTAAGGCTTTAAGCCAAGGCGAAATTCAAAACAACTAATTTTTAGAAAGAAGAATAATTATGAAATATCTTGTAATGCTGTGCGACGGTATGGCAGACGAGCCAAGTGCTATACTTAACGGCAAAACACCTATGGAGCTTGCAAATAAGCCTATGATGGAAAAGCTCGCAAAAAACGGCGAAGTAGGCTTAGCAAGAACTGTAGAAGACGGCATGAGCCCGGGCTCAGACGTTGCTAACTTGGCGGTACTCGGTTATGATGCTAAGAAATACTACAGTGGACGCTCCCCCCTTGAGGCGGCAAGTATCGGCATAGACCTTAAGGACAGTGACGTTACATTCAGATGCAACCTTGTAACCCTTAGTGACGAGGAAAATTATGAGGATAAAACTATTCTTGACTACTGTGCTGATGATATCTCAACAGAAGAAGCAAGGAAGATTATCGAGACAGTTGAAGCTGAGCTTGGCAGCAACGAATTTAAGTTTTACTCAGGCGTTTCTTACAGGCATTGTCTTGTCTGGGACAAGGGAAATCCTAAGCCCGGCAAGCTTACTCCTCCTCATGATATTACGGGAAAAGCGATTAAAGAGTACTTACCTACAGATGAAGCAAAAGAAATGCTTCTGCCTTTAATGAAAAAGAGCTATGAGTTCTTAAAGGACCATCCTGTTAATAAAGAAAGAGAAGCACGTGGCAAAAGGCCTGCCAACTCTATCTGGCTTTGGGGCGAGGGTACTAAACCTTTGCTTGACAGCTTCGAGGAGCTTTACGGTGTTAAGGGCAGTATGATTTCTGCTGTTGACCTTTTAAAGGGCATTGCGATTTGTGCTAAAATGAAAAGTGTAGACGTCAAAGGTGCTACAGGCTACATAGACACAAACTTCGAAGGAAAAGCAAACGCCGCTATTGAGGAATTCAAAAACGGTGCAGAGCTTGTGTATGTACACGTAGAAGCACCTGACGAATGCGGTCACAGATTTGAGGCAGAGAACAAAGTTAAGGCAATTGAGCTTATAGACGAAAAGGTGCTTACTCCTATTGTTGAGGCTCTTGAGGGTATGGACGAAGACTTCGCAGTACTTGTATGCCCTGACCACCCCACACCTCTTAACACAAAAACTCACTCTCGCACCCCTGTTCCCTATCTTATTTACAGAAGTAATGCAGAAGTTAACTCAGGCGTTGAGAAGTTTACAGAAGCCGAAGCTGAGAAGACGGGCGTATTCATTGAAAAGGGCTACACCCTTATGAACCGATTTCTTAACAAATAAAAATACATAAAATTATCCCGACAAGTTTCATTTCACTTGTCGGGATTTTTTTAAATTAAATCACCTGTAAAGACACTTCGTTGTCTTTAACATCAGCATGGATAGCGGAAATATTGCCTGCACCCCTTAGAATCATCTCTTCAGCAATACGCTGTTCGACTTCCCTTCGGATAACAGAACGCAAGTCTCTTGCTCCGCTTCTGCCGTCCTTAACCTTATCAGCAAGGAAAGTGCAGATTTCGTCAGAGAAGCTGAAACGAATGCCCTTTTCTTCAAGAGTCGGTACATATTCGTTAAGCATAAGCTTAGCGATTTTAATTAAATCCTCACCTTCAAGATGACGGAAAACAATAACCTCGTCAACTCTGGCTAAAAACTCGGGACGCAGGAATTCAGACAAAGCCTTCATAACCTTTTCGCGTGTTGCATCCTGCTCGCTTTTACCAAAGCCCAAAGCATTTTCACGCTTATTGGATCCTGCGTTGCTGGTCATAACAATAACTGTGTTCTCGAAATTAACCACCCTGCCGTGGGCATCGGTAAGCTTACCTTCGTCAAGAATCTGTAGAAGAATGTTGAGAACATCAGGATGAGCCTTCTCTATTTCGTCAAAAAGCAGAACAGAATAGGGTCTGCGACGAACCTTTTCGGTAACCTGACCAGCCTCATCATAACCTACATAACCCGGAGGTGAACCAATAATTTTTGATACAGAGTGCTTTTCCATAAACTCGCTCATATCAAGGCGGATTAAGGTTTCGGGTGTATCAAAAAGAAGCATCGACAGCTGCTTAACAAGCTCGGTTTTACCTACGCCTGTAGGACCTACAAAGATGAATGATGCAGGGCGGCGGCGTGGTGCAATCTGTACACGACTACGCTTAATAGCACTTGCCAGAGCATTAACAGCTTCGTCCTGACCTATGATTTTTTCTTTAAGCTCAGTGTCAATATCTGCAAGCTTTAAAAGCTCATTTTCTCTTACTCTTGAAGAAGGGATACCTGTCCAAAGCTCAATTACCTTGGCCAAATCCTCCTCGGTTACGTTGTTAATAAGGCTTTCCTCAGGAATTGATGCAAGCTCCTGCTCGACTCTTGCAAGTTCAGACTTAACAGTAGCAAGCTTTTCGTAGTCGATTTCTTCGGCGGCAGAAAGCTCGCTATGCTGTACTTCAAATTTCTTTTTATCTTCGTTAAGCTTATCAAAACGCTCAAGCTCTTTGTTGCGAAGTCCTGCACAAGCAGACGCCTCGTCCAATAGGTCGATAGCCTTATCGGGCAGAAAACGGTCGGTAATGTATCGCTCAGAGAACACAACCGCCTTACGTACGATATCTTCATTTACAACTACGCGGTGATGAAGCTCGTAGTATTCCTTGATACCTGTTAAGACTTCGATAGTGTCGGCGATACTTGGCTCGGCAACAGTTACAGGTTGAAAACGACGCTCTAACGCACTATCCTTTTCGATATACTTTCTGTATTCGTTAAAGGTGGTAGCACCAATAACCTGAATTTCACCGCGAGAGAGAGCAGGCTTAAGAATATTTGCGGCATTCATAGAGCCCTCGGCGTCTCCTGTACCGACTAAATTATGAACCTCGTCAATAAAAAGAATAATATTACCCAGTGCCTTTACTTCATCGGTTAAGCCCTTGATACGACTTTCGAACTGACCGCGGAACTGGGTGCCAGCAACCAAAGAAGTAAGGTCTAAGAGGTGAATTTCTTTATTTTTAAGACGCTGAGGTACATCACCTGAAGCAATACGCATAGCAAGACCTTCGGCAATTGCAGTTTTACCAACGCCGGGCTCACCGATAAGGCAGGGGTTGTTTTTGCTTCGTCTGGAAAGAATCTGAATAATACGCTCGATTTCCTTGTCTCTGCCAATAATGCGGTCAGTTTTGCCTTCGCGTGCTTTTCGGGTAAGGTCGTAGCAGTAAAGGTTTAAAAATCTGCGTTCCTTAGACTGCTTTTTCTCCTGCTTCTTGTTCTGCTTTGTGCTTCCCTGAGAGGTTGAGTCGCCACCCTTGCCGCCGCCAAAGAAATTATTGAAAAAAGCAGGGAAAGTAGAAGCACCGCCGGGAGAAAAGCTGTCGTTTGAGTCCTTATCTTCGCTGTCTGCAGGCATATCATCAAGACGCATTTGCTCTACCAAGCCTTCTTCTTTAATGGCATTAAGCATCTCACTCATATCGCCATCATTCATGTTTTCCATCATGGAGTTCATTTGCTCTTCCATAGCCTCTAAGTCCTCGGTAGAGAGTCCCATCTTCTTGATTAAATCTTCAACAGGCTTGATGCCAAGGTCCTTTGCACAGGTAAGACAGTAGCCCTTAGGATTTGCATCGTCTTTATTTACAGAGACAAAGACCACAGCAGGTCGTTTGCCGCATTTTGAACATATCATTTTGTTGCCTCCTTCTCGGTATTTTCCTTCTTCATAATTTCAAGGAAAAACAAAAAGTATCTTATAAGTGAGTATATCATCATTATTGCTGTTAAAGTAAGCAGAATAATGGCGAAAATTCTGAACTGGTCTTCCATTCCTAAAATAAGGTCGAAAAGTACAATCAATCCTACCGAAATGTAAAATAAAAATGTACCGACCTTACCATACCATCTTGATGCACAAGGCTTTACATGCTTTTTAAGCATATAAGAAGCACCTATAAGCATCAGAAAATCCTTAAGTATAAGCAAGGTAATTACAGGAATTACCGCAGGCTCGATAAAAACAACACACACACCTACAGCAAACAAAGTAAGCTTATCTGCTACAGGGTCAAGCATTTTGCCAAGCTCGGTAATCTGATTTAATTTCCGAGCAAGAAGCCCGTCGAAAAAGTCGCTTAATCCGGAAAGCACAAGGCAGACTGCCGCCGAGATTGTGTATTCCTCGGCGTAATCCATAGTGCGTGCTTTGAAGAAAAAGCAAAGCATTGGTGCAATCAATGCAATCCTGAAATAACAAAGTATATTAGGCACGGTAAAAATATATGCCCAATCTACTTTTTTGGACTTATTATAATCCATTCATATCCCACCCAAATTAAATATTGCTAAAGCTATAAATAAAGCTTTGAACTACTGATGTTAAGCCGCCGAAATAAAGTAATGAGAAAAATATTGAATCGGCAACGTAAACTTCGTTTAGTATAAAAAGGTCACCGCCTGTAAGAGGAATCACAAGCTTTAATAGAAAAGCTAAAATATAAACCACCAATAAGCCCTCAAACAGACCTAAAACAAAACCAAAGGCAGAGTCCACCACCCTTATTAAAGGGAGACGGAATATTTTAGATATACCGCCCATTACCTTTTTAAGCAAGAATAAAAGCAGTATAAATAAAATCAAAAAGAAAATAATTGATATTACACCTACAACAGGGGTCATTATTACGCCTTCAATACTTTCGACAGCAGAGGTGTCAAACATTGAAGAGAGCTTAACCTCGGTTACACCGAAGTAAGCAAGCGAATTAGAAAGCACCATTGGCATGCCGCCTAAAAGTCCTGCGGCCTTATCTGCCGCTGTGTTTAAGGCAGAGTCGTTTACAACCTTGCTGATGTTATCAATTATTGTTTGTCTTATAAACGTATTATAAACAAGCTCTGCTAAAAAGTGTGACAGAAAAACAGCCGCTAAAAACGCAACAACAACTGACAAAAGTCTGAAAATAACCTTTGCGGCACCTGTTTTAATACCGATTATTGCAAAAACTAAAATTATTATCAAAGAAAGAATATCTAAAATCATATCTCACCGTTAAAAAGTATATAGAGAAATATCCTTGATACCTAAAGAAACAGCGGCATCAGGTGCAACAAGGCGTATCTGACGGCTGTCACCCACAGCCTTAATAGTTGAAATTAAATCGCCGTTTTGAGAATACAGATAAATATAGGACTTATCACATATTGCAACGCGATTTTTATACGAGCTTATAAAATCAGCGGCATAGTCGGTTTCGATTTTTGAATTAACTGAACCAGACTTATCAACAGACATAATTGTACAATTTCGTCCGTCGCCGCTTCTTGAAAGGCTTAAAAGAAGCTCACCTGTATTGGTGTTGATATCGTAAGAGGTAAGTGTCATCTGAGAATAAGAGTTCTTGGTAAGCTTGGAAAAATTTCTGCCGTTTATAACGTAAGAAGCATTTTCTCCAATAACACAAACAGAGCCGTCGTCAAGATATTCGCAATCAAAAACAACATCTGAAGAAATCTCATGGAAAGCAAGTGGCTTTTCTTCGGTAAAATCAAACACATAGACAACACTCTTTTCAATGCCGTTTTCAGCAGTTATACCGCAGGCAACAGCACCCGTTGCATCAGGATTAAGAGCCATTGCACTTATATAGTACTCCTCAAATGAATAGCCGTAAAGCGGAGTATCAGCATCACTGTACACCGAAAGCTTTGCCTTATAATCACGGCTTTCGGTAAGAGTTGCAAACTTAAGCTCGGGGGTTACGTCGGCAAGGTACATTTTTGTATCAGTTTCACCTGAATAAACAAGTCCCTCGCTAGAATATAACGAATAATTGTGACCGCCCAAGTCGTAAATAACTGCGGTACCATTATAGTTAAGCTTCAAAATCGGGTCATTGAAAGCAACCTGTGTATTGAATTTTTCGTTGCCGTCATTGTCAAAAACCGCATAATGCGTATCAGAAACGTATGCAAAACCGTTATTGTATGTATCGAAATTGCCGTTTGTAACAATAGAGCCCCTAAGAGAAATCGGGAAAGCCGCCGTGCTGTGGTTATACGAGGAGCAGCCTGTACATGTAAAGCGGTTGAACACCACAAAAACAATAGCAACAAGAAGCACATGCACCATTGCGGCAAGAATCAACCTTTTATAAGAAAGGGATTTTTTATTCTTTTTATCCTTATCCCCTGCATTTTGGTCATATTCATCAAGAGGAAGCTGTTCGTAGCTTAAAACTGCACGCTTGGTATCGTACATTTCCTCTTTATAATGTCGGGGAGAAAGCTTTCTTTTTTTCATACTGCTCCTCCTTTCAAAAAATTATAAATCATAAAACACTTTGTTTAAGTAAAGTCCCTGAGGCGGTGCGGTAGGACCTGCGGCGTCTCTGGATTCTGCACTTATAATATCAGGTATAGAATCGGCACTGAGTTTTCCTTCGTTAATGTAAAGAAGAGTACCTACCATTATACGCACCATATTGTAAAGAAAGCCGTTGCCTTCAACAGAAAACTCAACAATATCACCCTTACGTACAACGGAAAAATCGTAAATTGTACGGACAAAATCACCCTTCTCACGATTATCAAGAGTACAAAACGAGGTGAAATCGTGACTTCCGATATAAGCCTTTGAAGCTTTGTTTAAAAGTTCTACGTCAATATCATATTTATAATGTAAGGCTCTGCCTACATAAAAAGGGTCACGTTCCATTCGATTTAAAACTCTGTAAATATACCTTTTGCCCTTGGCGTTATACCTTGCATGAAAATCAAGTGAAACTTCCTTTACATCAAGCACAACAACGCTTTCGGGAAGGTAAGAATTAAGAGCCGCTTTAAGCCTTATAGCAGGTATCGGGTGGCTGATTTTAGTGCTTATGCAAAACATCTCGGCATGAACTCCCGAGTCGGTACGGCTGCAGGCCTTAATATCAGGCTTATCATTAATAACCGAATAGAGGGCTTGTTGAAAAACCTCCTGCACAGTAACTGCATTCTGCTGAATTTGCCAGCCATGGTACTTTGAGCCGTCGTATGAAATTGTAATTAAAAGATTACGCAAATTTTCATTTGAGGAAGATATCACAAAGTACAACTCCTGCAGTAAGTATTAGCATAACGCCAGTGGCTGCTGCGTCACGCCTTGATAAATGCATTTCCTTTAAGCGGGTTCTGCCTTTGCCGCCGCGGTAGCAACGACACTCCATAGCCATTGCAAGGTCGTAAGCACGCCTGAAAGAAGACACAAACAAGGGAACCAAACCAGGGATAAGAGCCTTGATACGCTTAATAAGATTACCGCTTTCCATATCGGCACCGCGTGCTTTCTGGGCAGACATGATTTTGTCGGTTTCTTCTAAAAGTGTCGGAACAAAGCGAAGAGCAATAGTCATCATCATTGCAATTTCGTGAACACTTATGTGAAAAACCGTAAGAGGCTTCATGAGACGCTCTAAAGCGTCGGTCATATCTGTAGGCGAGGTTGTAAAGGTAAGTGCTGAGCTTACCACAACAAGGCAGATAATACGAACTGTGACGAATATCGCATTGAAAATACCATCTAACGTAATGGAAAATATCCACCACTGTGCAATCGGCTCGCCGCCACCGTAAAAAAGATTAAGAACTGAAGTAATTAGTACAATAAGAATAATGGTTTTAAGGCTTTTTAAAAACATCTTTACGGGAACTTTGCTGAGAACTACAGTCGCCGCCGTAAATAGTGCTACTAAGCCCAAGGCATAAAAATTAAAAGAGCAGAATATTAAAACGATAAAAGCAACGAGAAAAAGTATTTTAACCCTTGCATCCAGCTTATGAAGTATTCCGTTTGATGGGAAATACTGACCTAAGGTTATGTCACGCATCAGCCTTTCCCCCTTTGCTTATAATCTTGCAAAGCTCCTTAAACGCCTGCTCAACTGTAAGTATACCCGAAGACAACGGCACTCCTGCCTCTTTAAGCTTAATTGTAATTTCGGTAATTTCAGGGATGCGAAGTCCGATAGACTTAAGCTCTTGTACTCTGGAAAATACAGCCTCTGGTGTATCGAACATAACCGCCTCGGAGTTGTTCATTACTAAAACTCTGTCAGAAATTCGTGCGATATCCTCCATATTATGTGAAACAAGTAAAACAGTGTTACCGGATTCCTTATGATAGGCTTCAATCTGCGTAAGCAGAACATCCTTGCCAACTGGGTCAAGGCCTGCAGTAGGCTCGTCAAGTATAAGAACCTTAGGCTCCATAGCAATTACGCCCGCAATTGCCGCCCGACGTTTTTCGCCGCCTGAAAGGTCGAAGGGTGAACGGTCTAAAAGCTCGTCCTTAAGACCTGCAAAACGAGCCGCTTTTCTGACTTTTTCTTTAATTTCTTCATCGGAAAGTCCCATGTTTTTGGGGCCGAAGGCAATGTCCTTGGCTACTGTTTCCTCGAAAAGCTGATTTTCAGGATACTGGAACACAAGACCTATATTGAAGCGAAATTTGCGAAGCTCTTTAGAATTTGCAAAAATATCCTGACCTTCGAAGTAAACAGTGCCTTCAGTAGGCTTGAAAAGGCCGTTAAGCATCTGCACCAAAGATGATTTGCCCGAGCCGGTATGGCCGATAATGCCGATGACCTCGCCTTCGTTTATATCGATATTAACATTATTTACGGCTCTTTTCTCAAAGGGTGTACCCTTGCCATAAACAAGACTTAAGTTTTCTGTTCGGAGTATACTCATAAAAGCACCTCCTTAAGAGTTTTGACACAGTCGTCAATATTTAATGGGAGATTTTTGATATTAACACCATAAGCACGAAGCTTATAGCAAAGCTCAGTAGACTGAGGTACGTCTAAACGGTGCTTCTTTAAAAGCTCGACCTGAGAAAATACAGACTCGGGTGTACCCTCGGCCAGTATTTTTCCGCCGTCCATTACAATTACCCTGTCAGAAGTAACTGCTTCATCCATATTATGAGTAATAAGGACAATCGTAATGCCATGGTCTTTGTTAAGAGTGTGAATTGCCGAAAGTACCTCTTCCCTGCCTTTAGGGTCAAGCATTGCGGTAGGCTCGTCTAAAACTATGCAATCAGGCTTCATGGCAAGTATACCTGCAATGGCAACTCGCTGTTTCTGACCGCCCGAAAGCTTATGAGGAGCAAAGGTACGGTATTCGTACATACCAACGGCTTTCAAGGCTTCGTCAACACGCTTTCTGATTTCCTTAGGCTCTACACCTAAATTTTCAGGGCCGAAGGCTACGTCTTCCTCAACAATGCTTGCAACAAGCTGATTGTCAGGATTTTGTAAAACTAAACCAACCTTGCGGCGGATATCGTAGCATTTATCCTCATTCAAGGTATCCATACCTTCAACAAAAAGCTTGCCGCCTGTGGGAAGCAATATAGCATTGAAATGCTTTGCAAGGGTAGATTTGCCCGAACCGTTATGACCAATAATGCTTAAAAATTCACCTTTTTTAACGGTAAGAGATACCCCGTTTAAAACATAATCACAAATATTCTGTTGTATTTCTTCATCGGACATATATGTGAAAACAAGGTCCTTAGCGTCAATTTGATTCATTTAAAATTATCTCTCCCAGATTGCGGTATTGCCGCAGGGTAAAACTAAATTGGTTGAGCTTACGCGTAAGCCGATTTCATCAGCAGTAACCTTACCGCCGAAATCCTCGCCCAACACACTTGTGAGGGTGTACTCCATAACCGCAGGAGAAAGCCCCGAGGTATATGAGTTTAAAAGGAAAAACAGCGGGTCGTCTGATAATACATGCTTGCAAAGCTCTAAAAGCGGAAAAAGCTCGGTTTCAAGCTTCCACACCTCACCATTAGGACCTCTGCCGTAAGAAGGTGGGTCCATGATAATTGCATCGTAACGTCTGCCTCGGCGGATTTCGCGATTGACGAATTTAACGCAATCATCAACAATCCACCTTACAGGCTTATCGGAAACTCCGCTTAAGACGGAATTTTCTTTTGCCATATTAACCATACCTTTTGATGCATCAACATGGCAAACGCAGGCTCCGCCCTTAAGGCAGGCGACAGTTGCACCGCCGGTATAACCGAAAAGGTTGAGCACATTTATCGGGCGGTTGGCATTTCGAATTTTTTCTATAGCATAGTCCCAGTTAACAGCCTGCTCGGGAAAAACACCAGTGTGCTTAAAACCCATGGGTTTTATAACAAAACCTAAGTCGCCATACTTAATATTCCAAGTTTCGGGGAGCTTTTTGTAGTATTCCCAATGACCTCCGCCAGAGTTGGAACGGATATAGCGTGCATGCGCTTTATTCCAGCGATAATCGGTACGCTTTGTATTCCATATAATCTGAGTATCGGGACGGATTAAAATTATATCGCCCCATCGCTCAAGTCGTTCGCCGTTAGAGGCGTCTAAAAGCTCGTAGTCGAGCCAATTTTCAGTACATCTCATTATGAAAGCTTATCCTTTATAAGTGCTGCTGTCTCGTTTGCAAGACGTGTAATTTCGGCAAAATCCTCGCCCTCAAGCATTACGCGAACTAAAGGCTCGGTACCTGAAAGACGAACGATAATTCTACCTCTGCCCTCTAAGATATCCTCAACACGATTAATTTCTTCTTTAATTTCCTTATCGGTGTAGAATTTTGTCTTAAGGTCAGGATTAATTGTAACATTTACAAGTACCTGTGGGAAACGTTCCATAAGTGTTGCAATAGAGCTTAGCTTAGCCTGACGGCGGTTTATAAGACTTAGAAGCTGTGCACCTGTAAGCTGGCCATCGCCTGTGGTAGAATAGTCAAGACAAATAACGTGACCTGACTGCTCGCCGCCAATGTTATAGTCTTCTCTGAGCATTGTCTCAAGCACGTAACGGTCGCCTACTTTAGTTGATACAAGGTTCATATTATTGGCTTCGCAGAACTTATTGAATCCCATGTTTGTCATAATTGTGCAAACCACCGTATTCTTCTTAAGAATACCACGGCTTTTGAAGTCTGCGGCGATAATTGCAATTATGTAGTCACCGTCAACAAGCTCGCCCTTGTCATCTACCGCTAAGCATCTGTCGGCGTCGCCGTCGAAGGCAAGACCTGCATCCAAATGATTATCCTTAACAAAACGCTGTAAGGTTTCGATATGAGTTGAGCCGCAGTTGGCGTTGATGTTAACTCCGTCTGGAGTGTCAAAAAGCACGTGACACTCTGCACCCAAGGCTTCGAAGAGCTTTCTGGCTGTAGTTGAAGATGAGCCGTTGGAGCAGTCGAGAGCAATTTTCATACCCTTAAGGTCGTAGTCTACAGTGCTTATAACGTGCTCGATATAATCATCAACGGCATCGTCCTTACGTATAACCTTGCCGATGTCAGAGTCGCGGCAAACTTTATAGTCGCACTCATGGTCTAAGACGATTGCTTCAATCTGCTCTTCAAGTAAATCGGGAAGCTTGTAACCCTCGTCATTAAATATCTTAATGCCATTAAACTCAAATGGATTGTGCGATGCAGAAATCATGATACCTGCATCAGCCTTATACTTTTTGATAAGGTAAGCTACTGCAGGAGTAGGCACTACACCTAAAAGTACAACATTTGCACCAACCGAACAAAGGCCTGCAATCAACGCTCCCTCAAGCATATCGCCCGAAAGGCGTGTATCCTTACCGATTAAGAAAGTGGGATGCTCTACTGTGTCGCTTATGAGCACCATTGCGGCGGCTCTGCCGATATTCATTGCAAGCTCAGGGGTAAGCTCGGTATTTGCTATACCTCTTGCTCCGTCTGTACCGAATAATCTACCCATTATAAAATCCTCCTATACTAAATTCGTTAATTTCAAAATAAGCTTTGCTGTGCAGCTTCGTTATTTTTAATTCCTAAATGCTCGTAAGCCAAAGATGTTACACATCTGCCTCGGGGTGTGCGGTTTAAAAAGCCTATCTGCATTAAATAAGGTTCGTATACATCCTCAATGGTGACAGCCTCTTCCCCGATAGCGGCAGCTAAGGTATCAAGACCTACGGGACCTCCACCATAATTGTTAATCATCGCAAGAAGCATTCTGCGGTCGTTCTGGTCTAAGCCTAAAGAATCAATTTCGAGGCGGTCAAGAGCAACCTTTGCCACCTCGCCGGTAACAACTCCGTCAGATATAACCTGAGCAAAATCTCGGGTACGCTTTAAAAGACGATTAGCAATTCGCGGAGTTCCTCGGGAACGAGAGGCAAGCTCCAGGGCACCCTTTTCGTCAATATCTATACCTAAAATACCTGCGCTTCTTGTTACTATTCTTGCAAGCTCATCGTGAGTATAAAGCTCAAGACGGCTTAAAACACCAAATCTGTCTCTTAAGGGAGCAGAAAGCTGACCCGCACGAGTGGTTGCACCGACTAAAGTAAATTTAGGAAGCGGCAGATGATAGGAAGCCGCCATCTGACCCTTGCCGGTGATAATATCGATTGCAAAGTCCTCCATAGAAGGATAGAGGATTTCTTCAACAGACCTGTTAAGTCGGTGAATCTCGTCGATAAAAAGCACGTCACCGTGGTTTAAATTGGTGAGAAGTGAGGCTAAATCACCGGGTTTTTCAATGGCGGGGCCGGAGGTAATACGAATATTAACACCAAGCTCGTTGGCAATAATTGCAGAAAGGGTTGTTTTGCCAAGCCCAGGAGGGCCGTAAAGAAGCACATGGTCTAAAACCTCACCGCGTTTTTTGGCGGCTTCGATAAAGACCTTTAAGTTCTCCTTAACCTTTTCCTGACCTACATAGTCGTCGAAGGTTTTGGGGCGTAAAGGATTATCGCCCTCATAAACGTCCTCGGGAGTTTCGGCTGTATCGACAATTCTGTTTTCAAAATCAAACTCTTCGCTATAATTAAAATCACTCATAATTATCTATCCATTTTCTTTAAGGTTTCACCGATTAGCTGTTCTACGCTTAAACTCGGGTCAAGTTTACTAAGCACAGGAGTAACATCGGCAGCTGAAAAACCAAGCACCGCCAACGCGGCGACTGCCTTAGAAATATTACCGGTGTCAGAGATAACAGAGCCTTTAAGCTCGATACCTGAGTCGGAAGTTGCAAGACCCTTGAGCTTATCCTTAAGCTCAAGAATAATTCGGGAAGCAAGCTTGGGGCCAACCCCCTGTGCACGGGTCAAAGACTTAACGTCACCTGCAGAGATTGCAAGGGTTATCTGCTCGGGAGTTAAGTCGGAAAGAAGTGCAATACCCACCTTAGGGCCTACGCCCGAAATGCTGATTAACAGCTTAAAGCATTGAAGCTCAGCCTTTGTTGCAAAGCCGAAAAGCTCGCAGGCGTCCTCACGGATGCTCATATAAGTGAAAAGAGTAACCTCTGAATTAAGCTTT
>JAUNEH010000035.1:12982-17353 GCA_030525665.1 Ruminococcus sp. | reverse complement strand
GTCACTTCGAGTATTGGTTTGCCGCTATTGCACTTCATAAGTTAGGGGCGGTTATGATTCCTGCCACCCATATGCTTACTGTAAACGACCTTGTTTACCGCCTTAACGCTTCAAAGGTAAAGGCTGTTGTCTGCACTGCTCAGAACGATGTACCCAAAAAGATTAAAGAAGCAGTAGCAAAAACCGACCTTAATCCACAGCTTTTCTGTGTGCAGAAAAATGTTGATGGCTACATAGACTTAAGCCAAGCTACGGAAAACGCAAGGGAAGACTTTGAGCGTATTGAAACTAATGCAAAAGACCCAATGCTTTTGTACTTTACCTCAGGCACCACAGGTTATCCCAAAGGTGTTATTCACGATTATTCTTACCCTTTGGCTCATATTGTTACCGCTAAATACTGGCATCAGGCAGAAGATAATGGTCTTCACTTTACAGTTGCCGAAACAGGCTGGGCAAAAGCAAGCTGGGGCAAGCTCTATGGCCAATGGCTTGTTGGCTCTGCAGTAATGGTTTATGATTTTGACAATTTCGACCCCAAGCAGCTTACTACAGTAATTAACCGCTACGGTGTAACCTCCTTTTGTGCACCACCAACGGTTTACAGATATTTAGTCCGCAAGGGTATTCCCGATATGCCCTCTTTAAAGCACGCAACTACTGCGGGCGAGATGTTAGCCCCTGAGGTGTTCCGCAAATTTTATGAGCGAACAGGACTTGAACTACGTGAGGGCTACGGTCAGACAGAAACAACACTTTTACTTGCAAACTTTGCAGGGAATAGTCCTACAGAGGGTTCGATGGGAACCCCTTCGCCTTTTTATAATATTGAGCTCAGAGGCAAAAACGGCAAAAAGGTAGGAGTAGGCGAGATCGGAGAGGTAGTAATTATCCCCGAGGAAAAAGGCAGACAGGTAGGCGTTTTCAGCGGTTATCTTGATAATAAAGAGCAGTTTGAATATGTTTGGCGTGGGGGAGTTTACCACACTGGAGATGCCGCATATATGGACGAAAACGGCAAGTATTGGTTTCACGGCAGATTTGACGATATAATAAAAACAGGCGGCTTCAGAGTAGGCCCTTATGAGGTCGAAAACGTACTTATGGAGCATAAAGCCGTTGTAGAGTGCAGCGTTATAGGAGTTCCTGATGCACTCAGAGGTCAGGCGATAAAGGCGATTATTGTTTTGGGCAAAGGCTATGAGGCTTCAAAAGAACTAGAACTTGAAATCAGAGAATTTACAAACCAGCGGCTTGCCGAATATAAATGGATTCGCTTAATCGAGTTTGTGGACGAAATGCCAAAAACCATAAGCGGTAAAATTCAGAAAAGTATTCAGAGAAACACCGCCACACAATAATTTTCACCTCTTTTTCATTTGCGATGATAATGGTTTTGTGGTATAATTACCGCATACCCCATTAAGGAGCTATTATGAATAATAAACCCCGATTTTCAGATGATATATTAAGTCAGGGCATAAGCGGCTTTCACGTTTATGCTCTGGCTTCTTGCTGGTTTTTAAGCTTTGCAAGCGAAAACTTAGCCTCTATGCTGGGCTTTTCGGCAGAGGAGCTTTTAAGTATATATGCTGACCTTGTTCATAATGATGACAAGGCAGGTTTTAATGAATTTATAAAAGAAATTTCAGAAAAGCCCACAACCAAAACCCTTGAATACCGCCTTAAGAAAAGCGACGGTAATTATATTTATGTCAGCGATACAACATCATCAAAAGTTGATGCCGACGGCAATTTGAAGGGATATTCGGTGCTTACCGATATTACTGATATTAAAAAAGAAAATGAGAATCTGCAATTTTTAAGCGATACCGTTGCGTGCGGATTTTTAAGATATACCTGCGAAAAGCTTCCGAAAGTTACATACATCAATAAACAAATGATGGAAATTCTTCGTTTTCCAAAATCTGAGGACGGCGAAATGGACTATCTTGAGCTTTCTAAAGATAATATATTTCTTATGATTCCTATGGAAGAGCGTCGCCGTTTTGCACTTTACCTCAATCGTGTTTATTCGGCAGGTGCACCAATGGCAGGTGAGATGACTCTCCTTCGTTGTGACGGCACAAGAGCCCATATCTTTGGTTGGGTTACCAAGCATAAAAACGAGGACGGAACAGAAGAGTTCCAGAGTGTTTGTATGGATGTTACCGAACATCATCGTCAGAAAAAAGCAAATGAAGCTAAGCGTTACATCAAGGCTCTTTCTGATGTTTACAGTAAGATTTTTGAGTATAATTTAAAGGACAACACCGTTACCTGCCTTTTCGGTAAGGATTCGCCACGCTTTAAATGGATCGAAAATATTCCTATGCAGATGGACGAAGCCACCGAAAAGTGGATTACAGGTACAGTTGTCGAGGAGGAGCGTCAGTACATCCGCGACTTTTTTAACTCTTTTAAAGACAAAAAGCTTTACGACGGCACCAAGCCATCTCAAATTACCTACAAAGCAGTTTCTTCAAAGGGTGAAGTCAAAACCTATAACGGCGTTTTCATTAAAATTGATGATACAAAAAGCCTTTATTGCTGCCGCTGTGTTTCTGACAGTGAAGAAGCCCTTGCTTTAAAGAGTGAGAATATTTCTCTTAAAGAAAATATGCAGGAACTTGTCCTCAGGTTTTCCGAAGGTGTTGCTGCTTTTGAGCTTAAAGATGATTTTGTTAAGCCTCTTTATGCCAGCGAAAATGTATGCGGATTTTTCGGGGTTGATAAAGATGAGTGGTTGCCTTTAATGAACAAGTCAACAAAACTCAGTGAATTTGTTTCTAAAAGTGAAGTGGATTTAGATGAGTTTTCCGAGCTTCTCAGAACAGGCGAGGCAGAGTTTACTTACTATGACATAAGCCGTCAGGAAAATCGCCGAATAAAGGCTATCTGCTCGCCAAAATCTCCTTCAGCTTCTCCAAGATATGTACTGCTTTATAATGTCGATGAGCAGGCTAAGAACAGCACCAAAGAGGAAAGTAAAAAGGGAGTTGTTTCTATCCGTACCTTTGGCTATTTCGATGTGTTTGTAGACGAAAAGGCAGTGGCTTTCCGCAATAAAAAAAGCAAGGAGCTTTTTGCTCTTCTGGTTGACAGAAAAGGCGGCTTTGTTACAAGCGATGAAGCCATTAGCTTTTTGTGGGAAGATGAGCCTGTTAATTCCGTTACTCTTGCACGCTACCGCAAGGTTGCCTTAAGGCTTAAAAATACCCTTGAGGAATACGGTATTTCAGACGTTGTGGAAGTAGTTGACGGAAAAAGAAGAATAGCCACCGATAAGGTGCAGTGCGACCTTTATGATTATCTATCGGGTAAAGAAGAGCACGCTTCTCTTTTCAAAGGAAGCTACCTTTCAAACTACAGCTGGGCTGAAACCACCCTTGCAGAGCTTATGGGGAATATCCTGTATTAACATAGGTAAGATTTTATAAAGAACTAATTACATTAGCTTGAATCAAAAGGCGTCGCTATAAAAAGCGACGCCCTTTGCTATTTTTAAAACATAGTTATTTCGTAGGATTAATTGGTTGAAAGCATAACCTTATCACTGGTAAACTGACTGCCGCTGGACGCTTCGAACATCTGAAGAAGCTGGTCAATTGTAAGCTTTTTCTTCTCTTCGCCCTTAACATCAACCACAATTCTGCCTTCGTGCATCATAATAAGACGGTTGCCTACTCTTATGGCGTCTGCCATATTGTGAGTAATCATAATCGTTTTAAGGTTATTTTTCTCAACTATCTCTTCTGTAATATCAAGAACCTTTTTTGCTGTTTTTGGGTCAAGAGCCGCGGTGTGCTCGTCAAGAAGCAGTACCTTAGGTTTGTTGAGTGTTGCCATCAGCAGAGTCAGAGCCTGACGCTGACCGCCTGAGAGAAGTCCTACCTTTGCGGTTAGCCTGTCCTCAAGGCCAAGGTCAAGAACTTTCAGCAGTTCTTTGTATTCTGCTCTTTCTTTCTTTGTAATACCTGAACGCAAGGTTCTTCTTTTGCCTCTGCGTGCGGCAAGGGCTAAGTTTTCTTCAATCTGCATATCAGCCGCAGTACCTGTCATAGGGTCCTGAAAAACTCTGCCTAAATATTTTGCTCGTTTATATTCGGGAAGTCTTGTAACGTCAATTCCGTCAATCACAATACTGCCACAGTCCACGGGGTAAACACCTGCAATCATATTGAGCATTGTAGATTTACCTGCACCGTTACCGCCGATAACTGTTACGAAATCCCCTTCATCCAAATGAAGGTTTATGCCGTTCAAGGCTTTTTTCTCGTTAATGGTTCCGGGGTTAAAGGTTTTTCTTACGTAAATTATATCAAGCATTTATTTTATCACCTTTCTATGAACCTTTAACGTGGTTTTCGT
>JAUNEH010000035.1:6893-12972 GCA_030525665.1 Ruminococcus sp. | reverse complement strand
TCTCTTCCAGTAGGGAATAGCAAGGAAGATTGCAACAATGGTTGCCGAGAGAAGCTTTAAGAGGTTTGCGTCGAATCCCAAGGTAATAACCGCCTGAATAACGATGTAGTAAATTATAGAGCCAAGTGCTACGGACAAAAGCTTAAGTGCGAAATTTCTGAAGATTTTGCCAAAGAGTGCTTCGCCGATAATAACTGCCGCAAGGCCGATAACAATAGCACCCTGACCCATTTTAACATCCGCAAAGCCCTGATACTGAGCGAGAAATGCACCTGAAAAAGCAACAAGTCCGTTTGAAAGCATAATACCAAGAACCTTGTTGAAGCTTGTGTTGATACCCTGTGCACGGCTCATATTAAGGTTAGAGCCTGTGGCACGAATAGCTGAGCCCATTTCTGTACCGAAGAACCAGTAAAGCACTGCAATAAGAACTATAAGAACAATGCCTACTGTGATAAGGGGGTTGTGAAAAGCAAATTCCTTTACCCAACGCAGAGAAACTAAAAGGTCGGTGTTATTAACATTTACCGACTGGTTTGCTTTGCCCATAATTTTAAGGTTAATAGAGTAAAGAGAAAGCTGAGTAAGAATACCCGCAAGAATAGGCGGAATACCCATAAGTGTGTGCAAAAGTCCTGTGACAGGTTGCAACCATTAAGTATGAGCATAACACCAACTGCGCCGCCTGTTGCAAAGGAGCCGTCAACCGTTAGGTCGGGAATATCAAGTATGCGATATGTAATATAAACGCCAATAGCCATTATGCCCCATATAAGTCCCTGAGAAACAGAGCCTGGCAGGGCGTTGAAAAGCTGAAGTAAAATTTCCATGTCAGTTCACCTTAGTCATTAGATTAGGGAAAGAGCCGGAGAAAGCAAAATTCCTCCGGCTGAAGTGTCATTTAATATTTGATGTAATCAGTTTGCCTCAATAGCTTCGTAACCCTCAAGAGGTGTAATGCCTAAGGCTTCGCAGTTTTGCTTGTTGTATTTGGGAGTCTGCTTCTCAGCATATTCAATGGGCATTTCAGAGATGTCTGCACCATCTCTGAGAATCTTAACAGCCATCTTACCTGTTGTGTAGCCAAGGTCATAGTAGCTGATAGAAAGTGTTGCAATACCGCAACCTGAGCAAATACCCTCCTCGCCTGCGATTACGGGAATCTTTTTAGGCTCGCAGATGTTATCGATGATACCTGTGTTTTCTGCAACTGTATTATCAGTAGGAACATAGATTACATCGCAGTTGTCAGCGGCAGTGGTACAAATCTGAGCAAGGTCGTTGGAATCTGTGAAGGGATACAGAGTAGCGGTAAGACCTTTTGCTTCAAGATTTGATTTTACAACATCAACCTGATACTGGCTGTTAGCTTCCTTTGAGCAGTAGAGAAGACCAACCGCCTTTGCATCTGGGCACCACTGAGTGATCATCTCAGCCTGCTTATCAAGAGGAGCAAGGTCAGATGTACCCGAGATATTGCCGCCTACTGTGCCGTTGAAATCTTCAATTTCAAGAGCAACGCCGTATTCGGTTACTGATGTGCCGAGGATAGGAATTTCACCTGTAGCCGCAGCCGCCGCTTGAAGAGCAGGAGTTGCATTTGCCATAATCAAATCGACATTGTTTGATACAAACTGATTAGCAATGGTAGAGCAGGTGTTGGGGTCGTTCTGGCCATTTTGAAAATCGAACTCAACCTTGTCTTCGCCAAGCTCGTCGATAACAGCCTGCTTGAAGCCTTCTGTTGCGGCGTCAAGGGCAACGTGTTCAACAAGCTGAACTATACCAATCTTATACTTGCCGTCTGCTGTGGGGTCAGTGCCGCAACCTGCAAAGGTTAAACAACCAACGCACATGATAAGTGCCAAAACGAGGGATAATGCTTTCTTCATAATTATATCTCCTTAAATGTAGTTCAAAATCATAGAATAATTTTGGCTATGACCTTGCATTTTTCTTGTGTTCATTATATAATATATCAAACATTAGTCAAACAAATGATATTGATATTATCTATCGAAAAATTAGATGTAGACGGCGACAAGATGGAACTGAGAAATCTGATAACATTTATTAACGTAGCAGAGCTTGGCAGTTTTACAAAGGCGGCAGACCTGCTTGGCTATTCACAATCTACTGTTTCTTTTCAGATAAAGCAGCTTGAAGATGAGCTGGGCTGTCTTTTGTTTGAAAGAATAAACCACACCATAACTCTTACCGAGCGTGGGCGAGAGCTTATCTCTTATGCTCATCAGATTTGTGCATTGGAAGAAGAGTTCAAAGAAAATCTTAAAGAGGACAAAACCTACAGCGGACATATTCACGTTGTAACCCCTGACTCGGTTTGTGAAGAAATGCTCACAGCCCATTATCTGGATTTTCATAGAAAATACCCTGATATTTCTATTCGTTTTACCACAGGTGACTCAGGAGTTATGCTTGATATGCTTGACCACAACGAAGCAGATGTTATTATGACACTTGACCACCGTTTGTACAATAAGGATTACATCATTGCTAAAGAACAGCAACTGCCTATGCACTTTGTTGCCGCCTCGGAATCAAGGTTTGAAGGGCTTAGGAGCCTTTCTATTAAAGATATTATTAACGAGCCTTTTGTGTTAACCGAATGTGGTCAAGGCTACCGCCGTGTGTTCGACAGAGAACTTGCCAAAAAGTCGTTAGAAATAACTCCTGTTCTTGAAATCGGACGAACCGACATTATTACCTCCTTAGTTGCTGAGAGCAACCTGATTTCCTACCTTCCAGATTTTGTAACAAAACCTTTAATCAAGTCGGGTAAGCTTTGCTATCTTGATGTCTGTGATATGAACATTGAGATATGGAAGCAGCTTATCTATCACAAAAACAAATGGATGTCCAAAAGTTTGCGAACATTTATTGACTATGTTAAAAGAGAAGAGTTTTCAGACTAAACATAAAACGAGAGATTCAGTACTTGAACCTCTCGTTTCTTTTTTTAGTTAAGTATAGCTCCCTTGGCTCCGCCCGAAACAAGGGCGGCGTATCTTTTCAAGTAACCTGAAAGCTCCTTTTCCTTGGGAACGAAATTTTTCATACGCTCATTAAACTCGGCTTTGTCAATCTTAAGCTCAATGGTGTTTTCGGGGATATTTATGCTGATAATATCGCCATTATTTACAATGCCGATTGCACCGCCTGAAGCTGCCTCAGGAGTGACGTGACCAATGCAAGCACCTCTTGTTGCACCTGAGAATCTTCCGTCGGTAATAAGTGCAACACTTTCTCCTAAGCCCATACCCATAATGGCGGATGTGGGGCTGAGCATTTCTCTCATACCCGGCCCGCCTTTAGGTCCTTCATAGCGGATAACCACAACGTCGCCTGCCTGTATTTTGCCTGTATTGATTGCCGCTTGTGCCTCCTCTTCGGATTCAAAAACCTTTGCTTTGCCTTCGAATACAAGCATTTTATCTGACACAGCAGAACGCTTAACTACACTGCCCTCAGGGGCAAGGTTTCCCTTAAGCACTGCAATGCCGCCTGTTTTGCTATATGGGTTATCAATGGGTCGGATAACCTCAGGGTTAAGGTTAACAGAGTCTGAAATGTTTTCGCCTACTGTTTTGCCTGTTACGGTTATGCAGTTGGTATTAAGCAAGCCTTTTTTATTAAGCTCATTCATAACCGCATACACACCGCCTGCCTCGTCCAAATCTTCCATATAAGTTCTACCAGCAGGGGCAAGGTGGCAGAGGTTGGGTGTTTTTTTGCTGATTTCGTTTGCAATGTCAAGGTCAAGCTCCACATCACATTCATGAGCAATAGCAGGCAGATGAAGCATAGAGTTGGTAGAGCAACCCAAAGCCATATCAACGGTAAGAGCGTTCATCAAAGCTTCCTTTGTCATAATATCCCGTGGGCGGATGTCGCGCCTGAGCATTTCCATAACCGCCATACCTGCCTTCTTAGCAAGCTCAATTCTTCTCGAGTATACAGCAGGAATTGTGCCGTTGCCTTTTAGGCCCATACCCAAGGCTTCGGTTAAGCAGTTCATAGAGTTTGCAGTATACATGCCTGAGCAGGAGCCGCAGGTAGGGCAAGCTTTGCACTCATATTCATAGAGCTTTTCATTGTCTATCTTGCCTGCACCAAAAGCACCAACTGCCTCAAACATACTTGAAAGACTTGTTTTATGTCCATCAATTTTGCCTGCAAGCATAGGGCCGCCACTGACAAAAACGGTGGGAATGTTCACCCTTGCCGCCGCCATTAAAAGCCCGGGGACATTCTTGTCGCAGTTAGGCACCATCACAAGACCGTCAAAGCCGTGGGCAAGTGCCATTGCTTCGGTAGAGTCTGCAATAAGGTCACGGGTAACAAGAGAGTATTTCATACCTTTGTGCCCCATAGCGATGCCGTCGCACACCGCAATAGCAGGGAACACTATGGGTGTTCCTCCTGCCATTGCTACGCCCATCTTCACTGCATCTACTATTTTATCGAGATTCATATGCCCGGGGACAATTTCGTTATATGAGCTTACTATACCGATAAGCGGGCGGTTTTGCTCTTCTTCTGTAAGTCCCAAAGCGTGGAAAAGTGAGCGATGAGGAGCATTGTGCACTCCATTTACTACATTTTCTTTTGACATAGTATCACCTTAGTTGTTGATAAGTTTATCTTCGTCACTCCAGCTGTAAAGCTTGCGGACATCCGCACCGACAATTTCAGAAGGATGCTCACTTGCAAGCTTTCTCATAGCATTAAAGTGTACCTGTGCACCTGCATCAGACATATCAAGCAAGAACTCCTTGGCAAATGTGCCGTCCTGAATGTCCTTGAGGACTTTCTTCATAGTTTTCTTAGTTTCTTCGGTAATAATCTTAGGGCCTGTTACATAGTCGCCGTATTCAGCAGTGTTGGAAACAGAGTAACGCATACCTGCAAAACCGCTTTGATAAATAAGGTCAACAATAAGTTTCATTTCGTGAATACACTCAAAGTAAGCGTTTCTGGGGTCGTAGCCTGCCTCAACCAGAGTTTCGTAGCCTGCCTGCATCAAAGCAGTAACACCGCCGCAAAGCACAGCCTGCTCACCGAAAAGGTCAGTTTCTGTTTCGGTGCGGAAGGTGGTTTCAAGCACACCTGCCCTTGCACCTCCAATGCCAAGAGCATAGGCAAGGCCTAAATCCCACGCATCTCCTGTTGCGTCCTGCTCAACCGCAATAAGGCAGGGAACACCCTTGCCGACCTGATACTCACTGCGAACTGTGTGACCGGGGCCTTTGGGAGCAATCATAATTACGTTTATTTCCTTGGGAGGCTTGATACAACCGTAGTGAATGTTAAAGCCGTGAGCAAATGCAAGGGTTTTGCCTGCGGTAAGGTTAGGTTCAATGCTTTCTTTATAAAGCTTTGCTTGCTTTTCGTCGTTAATAAGAATCATAATGATGTCAGCTTTTTTTGTAGCCTCGGCAGATGTCATAACCTTTAAGCCCTGAGCCTCGGCCTTTGCCCAGCTTTTAGAGCCTTCATAAAGTCCAACGATTACATCAACACCGCTTTCTTTAAGGTTAAGAGCGTGAGCATGACCCTGAGAGCCGTAGCCGATAATTGCAACTGTTTTGCCATTAAGTTTTGTAAGGTCGCAGTCCTGCTGATAAAAAATTCTTGCCATAATAATTACCTCTTTCTGAATTTATAAATTGATTGCCTGCCTTAAAACCGAACCGCCTTTTTCAAGGGAAGCGGTACCTGTGCGGCAGATTTCTAAAATTTCAAAGTCTTTCATAAGTGTTATGAAATCGTCAAGCTTACTGCCCTGACCAATAAGGCGAAGCACAAAGGAATCTCGGGAATAGTCAATGGTTTCTGCCGAAAAAGCCTCTGCCGCTGCATAAATATCAGGTCGGGTAGAAGATGAGTTTTTCATTTTAATCATCATAAGCTCGCATTTTACAGAGTTTTCGTCATTGAGCTCTTTAATGGAGCAAACATCAGGCAGTTTATAAAGCTGATTTATAAGCTGCTTTTTGTTTTCTTCTTCGCCGTCAAAGCTGAATGTGATTCTCGAATACTTATTTGATTCGGTTTC
>JAUNEH010000035.1:0-6883 GCA_030525665.1 Ruminococcus sp. | reverse complement strand
AGAGTTTATGTTAAACTGTCGTCTGCGAAACATACTTGTAAGCCTGTTAAGAACTCCAAACTGGTTTTTTACAAGTATTGCTACTGTGTATCTGTTCACTTTTGCACCTCCAACTGAGTAATTATGTCGTCCATACTTCCGCCTGGTGGTAGCATAGGAAGCACAAATTCGTCTTTGTCGATTTTGCAGTCGATAACATATACGCCCTTTGCTTCAAATGCTTTTTTAAGAGCATTGTCCAGTTCCTCAGGAGTGCTGACTTCTTCTCCGTCTGCACCAAAAGCTCGGGCGAGAGCCGCAAAGTCGGTCTTTCTGCCTAAAATGCTGTTTGAATAGTGCTTGTCATAAAAGAGAGTCTGCCACTGACGAACCATACCAAGGACGCCGTTGTTCATAATCAGAATAACAATGGGAATGTTGTAGGAAACAGCTGTTGCAAGCTCATTAAGGCACATACCAAAGCTTCCGTCGCCTGTTACTAAAACGCTTCTTTCTTTTGTTCCAAAGGCGGCACCGATTGCTGCACCCAAACCAAAGCCCATTGTGCCAAGTCCTCCGCTTGAAACAAATCGCCTTGGAGTTTTGAAGGTAAGATTTTGTGCCGACCACATCTGGTGCTGACCTACATCGGTGGCAACTGCGGTGTTCTCACCTAAATACTTGTTAAGTGTGAGCAAGGCTTTTCTTGGGGTAAGCACTTCTCTGTTATCAAGATAGTTTTCTTCCTCTGATTTAAGCGAAGAAATCCTTTCTTGCCATTGAGGTTTCTTGCTTTCTTTTATAAGAGGCAAGAGCTTTTTAAGTGTAAGCTTTACATCTCCTCGCAGTCCGCAAACAGCATTAACTGTTTTTGAAAGCTCTGAGCCGTCAACGTCAATGTGGATAATCTTCGCACCTTTTGCAAATTTTTCTCGGTTGCCTGTAACCCTGTCGTTAAATCGAACACCTAAGGAAATTATCAGGTCGGCATTATGCATTGCCATTGATGAGGCAAAATGTCCGTGCATACCCTGCATACCCAAGAAACGAGGATGCTCTGTCGGTATACCTGAAAGCCCCATAAGTGAGCAGCCTATGGGAGCGTCGATTTTTTCAGAGAGAGTCAGCATTTCTTCCTGAGCATTTGCAGTTATCACACCGCCGCCAAAATAGATGTAAGGTCTGCTTGCTTTGTTGATGTACTCAGCCGCTTCATTTATGCGAATGTCTTTAGCGGCAAAAGCTCTCTCCGCCTCAACCTGTGGCTGAGGTTCATACTCGCACTTTGCAGTCTGCACATCCTTTGGCACATCTATAAGCACAGGTCCCGGTCTGCCTGACTTTGCCAGCTTGAAAGCCTCACGAATTGTGTCTGCAAGGTCTTCTATATTGCCCACAAAGTAATTGTGTTTGGTTATGGGAAGAGTGACACCTGTAATGTCAATTTCCTGAAAGCTGTCTGAGCCTATTTGAGTTGTGGGGACATTACCGCAGATTGCAACCATTGGGATTGAGTCAAGATAAGCTGTTGCAATACCCGTCACAAGGTTTGTAGCTCCGGGGCCTGAGGTGGAGATTACAACGCCGACTTTACCTGTTGTGCGTGCATATCCGTCGGCAGCATGTGCCGCACCTTGCTCGTGGGCGGTGAGGATATGGTTAATCTCATTCTGATGAGTGTAAAGACTATCGTAAACATTTAAGATTTGTCCGCCCGGGTATCCGAAAACAGTGTCGCACCCTTGCTCAATTAAAGTTTTTACTAATATATCTGAGCCTGACAGAAGCATTGTATCACTCCTTTTTAAGGTAATTGCAAATAAGCTCTCCGCACTTTTTGCAGCCTACACGTGTCATTCCTTCACTCATAATGTCTGCTGTGCGATAACCTGCTTCAAGATATGCTCCTACCGCTTTTTCTATAGCGTCAGCTTCCTTTTCCATATCAAAGCTGAATCTTAACATCATTGCGGCAGAGAGAATTGTGCCCACGGGATTTGCCACATCTTTGCCTGCAATGTCGGGAGCTGAACCGTGAATAGGCTCGTAAAGTCCGCAGGTGGTAGCACCTAAGCTCGAGGATGGAATCATACCGATTGAGCCTGTAATTTGTGAGGCTTCGTCAGAAAGAATATCGCCAAACATATTCTCCGTAACAATAACGTCAAACTGAGCAGGGTTCTTTACAATCTGCATTGCACAGTTATCCACCAGCATATCAGTTAATTCTACATCGGGGTATTCTGCCGAGAGCTTATGCATAACCTTTTTCCAAAGTCGGCTTGAATCAAGGACGTTACTCTTTTCTACCGAGCAAAGCTTTTTGTTCCTTTTAAGAGCGGTTTCAAAGCCTATACGACCGATTCTTTCAATTTCACTTTCGCTATATGTAAGCACATCTGTTGCTACATCTCCCTCGGTCTTATGTTCGCCAAAGTAAATGCCGCCGATAAGCTCTCTTACAATAATAAAATCAATTCCTTTTTCCACGATGGATTTTTTGAGGGGAGAGGCGTCGCTAAGCTGAGGCCAGATTTTTGCAGGGCGGTTGTTAGAGTAAACTCCCATACCTGCACGAAGTCTCAGAAGTCCTTTTTCGGGGCGTTTAGAGCCTTCTACATCGTTCCATTTATCTCCGCCTACTGCACCTAAAAGCACACTGTCGGAGTCCGTGCATTTTTTAAGCTCTTCCTCAGGGAGTGGGTCGCCGAATTTATCAATAGCACAGCCACCCATATATGCATCTGTGTAGTTAAAGGTGTGCCCGTAAAGCTCAGCTACTTTGTCTAGGACTCTTAAAGCTTCGTTTACAATCTCGGGGCCTATGCCGTCGCCAAGTATAACTGCAATATTTTTAATCATTTTCTTCGCCTTCTTTCAGGGATTTAAGAAGTCCGCCGCTTCTGATAATATTCTGAATAAATTCGGGGAAGGGCTGAGCCTTATACTCTTTACCTGTGGTCAGATTTGTAATAACACCTGTGTCAAAATCTACCTTTACTTCATCATTTGCCTTGATTTCCTCAGCCGCTTCTTCACATTCTAAAATAGGCAAGCCTATGTTGATTGCATTGCGGTAAAAGATACGTGCAAAGCTTTTTGCAATAACGCACCCTACGTTACAGGTTTTAATAACAAGCGGTGCGTGCTCACGGGATGAACCGCAGCCGAAATTGAAACCTGCTACCATAACATCTCCTGCCTGCACCTTTTTAACAAATTGGGTATCAATGTCTTCCATACAATGAAGACTCAGTTCCTTTGCGTCGGGGGTGTTAAGATAACGAGCAGGAATTATAACGTCAGTGTCCACATTGTCAGGGTATTTGAAAACTTTTCCTTGAGTGTACATATTAAACCTCCTTGTATTCGGTAATGAAGCCTTTCAGAGCACTTGCCGCGGCTGTGTGAGGAGAAGCAAGGTAAACTTCGCTTTCCACGTGTCCCATTCTGCCTACAAAGTTTCGGTTTGTTGTGGCAATGCATCTTTCACCTTCTGCCAGAATTCCCATGTAACCGCCAAGGCAAGGGCCACAGGTGGGAGTAGACACAACTGCACCTGCGTCAATAAAGGCGGTGTAGTAGCCATTTTCCACACAGTCCCTTAAAATCTGCATTGTGCCGGGGATGATGATACACCTCACACCCTCTGCTATCTTCTTATCTTTTAAAATTTCGTAAGCCGCCTTCATATCTTCAAGTCTGCCGTTTGTACAGCTTCCGATTACTACCTGATCAATCTTGATGTGATGAAGCTCACTTGCAGGGTGAGTATTCTCAGGCAGATGAGGACAAGCAACCGTTGGCACAATTTTGCTTAAATCTATGTCATATACCTTTTCGTATTCAGCGTCTTCATCTGCTTCAAAAATTACAGGCTCTCTTTCGCTTCTGCCTTCAAGATATTTCATAGTAACCTCGTCAACAGGGAAGATGCCATTCTTTGCTCCTGCCTCAATTGCCATATTGCAAATGGAGAGCCTGTCGTCCATTGAAAGATTCTTAACTCCCTCGCCTGTAAACTCCATACTTTTGTAGAGAGCTCCGTCAACGCCTATCATACCGATAATGGTAAGTATTACATCTTTGCCACTGCAATTTGGTCTGAGCTTACCGCTGAGGTTGAATTTAATTGCAGAGGGAACTTTAAACCACGCCATACCTGTTGCCATACCTGCCGCCATATCCGTAGAGCCTACACCCGTGGAGAAAGCACCCAATGCACCATAAGTACAGGTGTGGCTGTCAGCACCGATTATGCAGTCGCCTGCAGTGACAACTCCCTGCTCAGGGAGTAGTGCATGCTCTATTCCCATTTTGCCCACATCGTAAAAATGGCTGACACAATGTGAGCAGGCAAACTCTCGGCAAGTTTTGCTCTGCTGAGCCGCTTTAATGTCTTTGTTAGGCACAAAATGGTCAAGTACGATTGCTACTTTGTCTTTATCAAAAACCCTGTCAAAGCCAGCTTTTTTGAATTCGTTTACAGCCACAGGGGTTGTAATGTCGTTGCCAAGTACAATGTCAAGCTTTGCACTGATAAGCTGACCTGCCACTACATTATCAAGCCCTGCGTGTGCGGCAAGAATTTTTTGAGTCATAGTCATTCCCATATCATTTACCTTCTTTCGTCATATTGTGAAAAGCACTTAAGAGTGCTCTTGTGCTTGCTTTGATAACGTCTGTGCTACTGCCTGCACCAAAGAACATTTCGCCGTTTTCTCTCTCAAGTCCTATGTAAGAAACCGCCACACTCCGTGAGCCCTCACCCTGCATACTGTGCTGAGTAAATACCTGCAGGGTGTAGTTTTCGCCTGTATACGCTTTAAGTGCATTGTTTATAGCGCTGAGTGAGCCGTTACCTTCGGCCTCAATTTCGGTTTCCTCAGAGTCTTTCATAAAGGTAATATTGATTCTGAAAGTTTCGTTTTCACGCTCAAAATCATAATCGGTAACACTTATATTAGTATTGATGTTAAGATAGTTTTCTGTGAAAATCTCCATTACCTCATCAGGCTTTAATTCCTTGTGCTGATGGTCGGATATACCCTTGCACATATAGCTTAAATGCTCACGCATTTTTTGCGGCAGATTATAGCCATAGGTTTGCTCTAAAAGATAACCTATACCACCCTTGCCCGATTGGGAATTTACACGGATAACATCTGCATCGTAGGTTCTGCCGATATCCTTAGGGTCAATAGGAATGTAAGGCACATTCCACCTGTGAAGTGCGTTTTTGCTTCTGTATTTCATACCCTTGGCGATTGCGTCCTGATGAGAGCCTGAAAATGCCGCAAACACCAAAGCTCCGGCATAGGGTGAACGCTCATAAACGTGCATTCTGGTACAACGCTCGTATTTTTCAACCAAAGCGTTCATATCGGAAAGGTCAAGTTTAGGGTCAACTCCGTGTGAGTACATGTTCATTGCCAAAGTGATAATGTCAACGTTACCTGTTCGCTCTCCGTTGCCGAAAAGTGTACCCTCAACTCTGTCAGCACCTGCTAAAAGAGCAAGCTCGGTATCGGCAACTCCTGTACCTCTGTCGTTATGAGGATGAAGTGAAAGTGTAACAAACTCTCTGTACTTTAAGTTTTCACTCATATACTCCACCTGGGAGGCGTAAACGTGGGGGAGGCTCATCTCAACAGTTACAGGCAGATTGATGATTACGTTGTTGGTTTCTGAGGGTTCTAAAACATCCAGAACCGCGTTGCAAACCTCCAAAGCATACTCAGGCTCAGTACCTGTGAAGGATTCGGGAGAATACTCAAAACGGAAGTTGCCCTCATATTCGCTTGCAAGCTTTTTCACAAGCTTTGCACCGTCAACTGCAATCTTCTTAATCTCTTCCTTGCTCTTTTTAAACACCTGCTCACGTTGAGCAACGCTTACTGAATTATAAAAGTGAATAATAGCACTGGGTGCACCCTTGCAAGCGTCAAAGGTTTTGCGGATAATGTGCTCTCTGCACTGAGTCAGCACCTGAACAGTAACATCCTCTGGAATCATGTTATTATCAATAAGAGTGCGAAGGAACTCATATTCGGTCTCAGAAGCGGCAGGGAAGCCTACCTCAATTTCTTTAAATCCTACATCTAAAAGCACCTTGTAGTATTCAAGTTTTTCCTCTAAACTCATAGGAATCACAAGTGCCTGATTGCCGTCACGCATATCTACACTGCACCACACAGGCGGTTTTTCGATATGGTCTTTCTCTACCCATTTGTTGTATTTTTTATCTACGGGGAAGTATCCCACTCGGTATTTACTTGAGTCCATCATAAGCCTTACTCCTTTTCTGCTATTACTTCAACCTCAACCAAAGCCCCCTTGGGTAGCTCCTTAACTGCCACACAGCTTCGGGCAGGTTTTTCGGTGAAATACTCTCCGTATACACTGTTGAAATCTGCAAAGTCGTTCATATCTTTTAAGAAGCAAGTTGTCTTGACTACATTTTTAAAGTCTGAGCCTGAAGCCTCTAAAACTGCCTTAAGATTCTTGCATACTCTGTGAGTCTGCTCTTTTATGGTTTCTCCCTCAAGAGAGCCTGTGTCGGGGTTTAGTGCAATTTGACCTGAGGTGAAAATCAGGTTACCAAGTACCACTGCCTGTGAATATGGGCCAATAGCCTGAGGTGCTTTGTTTGTTGTAACTTTTGTGTTCATATTTTTATCTCCTCTCAATTACACTACTATTTTGAAACCCTCATTTTTGAGGGACTCGGTTATTAGATTAACGTGGTCATAATCTCTTGTTTCCATTTCAATTCTCAGAAAACATCCGTTAACGCTTTTGGTGTTGCCTTTTTCATAGTGGATGCCTGTAACATTTCCGCCTAAATCTGCGATAATTCTCGAGATTTCCTTAAGCTGACCGGGCTTGTCAATAAGCTCAATAA